>JABMQQ010000152.1 GCA_013202495.1 Fidelibacterota bacterium
ATAATTAAGCTTCATATCCCCACTCACTATTGTGCGAAATAACGAAAAATTTGCACCCTGTTATTATATGGATCAGCAACAAACAAGCGCTGCTCTTGATCAATAAATAAATTGCGCGGCATCAGGAATTGACCCTGTCCCGACCCTGTTTCACCGAAATAGAAAAGCAGAGCACCAGTGGGATCAAACATTTGAATGTTGCCAAAGGCAGCATCACCGATAAAAAGCGTACCATCAACTGCCAGAGCAATGCCCTTGGGAAAAGCAAAACTTCCAGGGACCTGATCGTATTCACCAAAACTATTAATGAACTGAAAGTCAGTATCGTATTGTTTGACCTTGCGAGCCATCCCATCTAAAACATAGATATTCCCATTGGTAGCATCGACTGTCAAGGCAATGGGACTTTGCAAAACGCCATGTGAATGTCCACTCCGACCCAATTGAGCGAGATATTCACCTCCCGGTGAAAAAACGAATACTCTATTGGCTGGTGGATCGGCTATCAACAAGCGATTGGAATGGCCGTCATAGCAAAGACCGCCAGGTCTTTGCATGTCAGCATGAATCATTGTCCCCACCAGGTTGAACTCGTAATCCAGGATGTGAACGATGCCACTCATTAAATCACTAACAAAAATATTATCTGGTCCGGCAGCGATGGAGGTGGGATGCAGAATTTCTGAAAGACGAACTCTTTCACTATTCACCCATTCCCCTTCGACTTCGTTATAAATAGAGATATATCCAGCTTCAGACTCAACGATGAGTAATCTTCCCTTTTGATCAACTACCATATCGGTAGGTTGATTTAAGGTGAATTTCCTCTCTGGTCCCACGATCATACCCAGAAAACGACTAAACAACCCCTCAGGAGTATCCTGAGCACCTTCAATGACTTGCTCAAGGGTCAAGTAGGGTTGCGGGATATCAGCGGGGTAGTTTATAGCCTCGCTGATCTTGTTGCTTGAAGCACATCCAACAAGTCCAGACATAAAAACCACTGAAATAAGTAATAATACTGTTAAGTATGGTTTTAAAGATCTGAGGACTCTCATCTTAGTATCTCTTTCTCTTAACCGGATCATGATAGTAATTGTATTTCCAGAGTGTGCTTTCGCCATGACAATCAGTACAAAGTGTCAGCTGACTGGGATTGCGTAAAAATGAGGTAAGATCATTACCTTCTTCGTTTTCAGAATCCAGTTCTTGAAATTTCGCTTTGTAAGACCAGGAATGGGGATTGTGGCAGGTGAAGCAATCGATATGGCCTACGGTCATGCTTGGACCTGCTTCTGTAAAGAGGGGGAAATCCAGCCAGTCTCCGGTTCCTCGTGCAGGAAGTGTCAGAATGCCAAATTCATGTGGATGACTATAACCTTCAACTACCTTGGCTGAAGCTGAGCCCTGTTCGTTGTGACAGCTAAAACAATGTTTTTCATTGAAGCTGGCACCAGGTGCATCGCCCCATTTTGTTAAAATTCCATATTCTGTTTCAGCATTGTGGGGAGCATGGCAAAGACTACAGGCACTTCTGTCTTCTTCTGTCAAATCATGATCTGAATTTAAGATCGTGCCTTGTTCAGGATGACAATCAAGACAGAGTTTGGGTTCAGGCCAGTTTGAAATGGTCAGGAATGAATTTCTGTCGTCTCCCTTTAAATCAACTGTTTGAGATTTTTCCACTGTCTTTCCCCACTTATGCGGATCATGACAGGTATTACAACTCAATAAAGTCTGACCATCCTTTTTATAGCCATGCAGATTGCTTTTTGATTCAAAAGGCACACCGATGGGATGGTTATTATGAATTACTGATGTTGCGAAATGTTGACCATCATGACAGCGCATACACAGGACAGTATAGGGATCATCTTCTGTCGATCCATCCAGAGCATCCGTATGCGCTCCATGACAGACGGTACACTGACCGTTCAAAGTGTTTGATTCTCTGAACAATTGTTGGAAGCCTTCTCTGGCTACACTGTGGTCAGAATTGAACATGCTGGATTGTTCGGAGTGGCAACTCACACATAACTGACCCTGGGCATCATCAGGCAATCGCAGAAAGGAAGTATATTCAGTGCCTTCTTCATTACTGGCATTCACTGCGTGTTTATTTGAGAATTCCCACTGATGCGGGTCATGACAAGATTTACATAGTAATTTGTCGCCAGCTTTGATTCCCAGAGCAGGAATATTTTTTCTCAGCATAATATTTGATACAGGATGACCTGCATGTGAAAATGTTTTCTCCTGGCCTAGACCCTCATCACTATGACAACCTATACAGTAGCCATTCTCCCCCGCTTTCGGATCAATTTCCATAGCCCACATATGCTCGGCTTGACCATCGTGACTAACATGGCAGGCAGCACATGGATCATGTCCACCAAAATCAGGACCTATATCGCTTGATTTATTCATCAAGGAGCTGGTGAGATCATGATCTGTAAGCTTAATGTTAAAATAGGCTTTATGACATGAGGAGCAGAGTTCACTTCTGTCATTCCCAGCCACACCTACCACGGATTCTTTTCCATGAATGGGATGACAGGTCATGCATTCCATACTGCCGTCTTTACCCCAGAATGTATTTTCCGCCATGGTATTGTCTGGTGACACCTTCACCTTGATGGGGTGGTTTTTGTGAGATTTAGCTTGATTGGAGTGACAATCCAGACATATCGCTGAATTCATCTTTTCCATGCGCAAGAAGGGCGCCAGACCTCCATTTCGTGTTGGTTTCAGACTATGGGGCGTGTGGCAGGTACCACAATAGATCTTACCGTCTTTATCAAGTGGTAGATCTTGGATATTTGCATGCTTTACATCCATATCCATCTGGTGGTTGCTGGATGCGAAGGTTTGACGAGAATCCTTTACCGTTCCATCATGGCAGGTAAAGCACATGGCTGCCGTGGGAATAAGGGCGGGCATCCCCTGAATCTGTAGGGGAGCATCAATATCTGGGAGCAACGACTTCTCTGGATCGATGTTATCGTGCCAGCTCACATGGCAAGTGACACAATCCAGACTCACTTTGCGACCATCTGGGTTATGTTGCCCAATAGCAAAAGCACTAAACAAATACAGGATAGCAAAAACAATGACTAATCTTTTTGTAGTGTTTATCATTTGATCCGCCAGACGCTTACTTTACTTGCGAATGACTCTACCACCCATAGACGATCCTCTTTATCTATGTAAACTCCCATAGGAGCTGATAAGGCGAGACTTTCACCCTCGCTGGTGGCTATGCCCAAATATTTTCCGGAAATCGAGAAGGCTTGAATAGCACCCGTATAGCCATCAGCTACCCAGATACGTTTTTGTGAATCGAGAGCAATCCCTTTAGGTCTGAATATTTGTCCCTTTTCGACACCTGGTTTGGCAATGATTTGCGGGTAGCGACCACTGGGTGAAAATGAGACGACTCTACGGTTGAGGATGTCTCCGATAATGATTCTATTTTCAGGACCTGGAGCCAGGAAGCCAGGATTGATAAATTCACCAACCTTCTCTCCTCGATTCCCCCAGTAATATTTTTCTTTGAAATCTTTATCAAGAACCGTGATGGTATGGTTTAGCCGATCTGTCACAACAATATTGTCGCCCATCTCTGCCATATCAACAGGTTCAGTTTGATGATCCAGCATAATAACCTGGCTGATGCGCCCATTCATCTCCATTTTCAGAAGACGTGAACGAGGTGTATCTGCAATCCAGAGATCACCATTAATCCAGGCTATGCCCACTGCCTTGTAAATAGATTCTCTTTGGGGTTTGATTTCAACCACTTCACCGCTGGATTTGAGCTGAACAACGCGATCATTCATGCCATCCAGTACAAATACATCACCACGATCATTTCCACAGAGATCAGTAGGAAAATTGAAATCTGCTTCAAGAGTCCTGACGTGGGAGAAGTTTACTGCCTGAGCGACAAGACTAGGTACCAGGCCAAAGCTGGTAGCCAGAACAACAATTAGCAGCTTCTTAAATCTCATGAAAGCTCTCGAATCCTCTGATTTACTCAAAAACAGGGGGGAAATAGAATGATTCGTATTTCTCAACCATACCCACTACTGCTGAATGCCGCATTTCGTTTAATCTATCACCTTTAAAACCCAAATTCTCCCAAGGGAATGAGGCAGATTCTGAATGACAGTTCGAACAGGTCAAAGCTTTGTCACCTACTAGAGCTTCAGCATCTTTTCTGGACTTGACTTCATCTACATATTTTCCAGCATCCACTGAGTTTCGATATGCCACAGCTTGTTCAGAACTGTATGAAGTGTATAGACGGGTTTTGATCTCACCATCAGAGATGATGGGAATAATTTTGCTGATAAAGTTGTCGGAGCCTGAAAGTTTTGCATCAGCATCGCGGACTAATCCATAGGCACCCTGTCTGGTAATGGAATTGTCCACTCCAAAGTTATACCATTCAAATTTAATAGGTCGACCAGGTTTTTCATCAATATGACAGCTCATACAGGACATATATCTGGAGTGTTGATTATTAAAAGCACGTGTCCTCAGGTCTTTTTCGTGTGGCCATAAGGAATGGCATGTCAAACAATTTTCCTGCTGATCCATGGGTAAAAAATAGCGTTCAGAGGTCTGATGAAAATGACTCTGACGATTCTCGTAACTGTCATAATAGCTATTGAGCTGTTCTACATAATTGGGAAAGCGTGATTCAGAAAGAACTTCAGCTTCAAGTGGGGTGTCATGAGAGACCACTGCCTTGATGAGAGTTACTGAAACAAAGGTCCCCAAAACCAGGGCGAGAAGACCATAAAGCAGTTTCAAGGCTTTTTTCATTTTGAAGCCTCCTCTCTGGCTTTGATTTCCTCTAACTCAAGGGGATGCTCATGTTCCATCTCTTCTTCGGATAGGGTTCCCTTATACCAGACTTTATTTGCAGGCCAGATGCGAGGATTGAAATGAACATTGTAGAAATGCCAGATAATAATGGCTAACAACGCCAGCATCGCTTCATCACTATGGGCGATGTAGGCAATCTGAATCACAATTCCTGGTAAAAATTTGCTGAATAGAACGGGGAACCACAATATGATTCCACTTCCTGCCATGATAAACATACCCCAGAACACTGCCCAGTAATCAAATTTCTCAAGATATGAGAATTTATGAAACCTAGGACGCTCATCCGACAGAAACATGAAGTACTTCAAGTTTTCTATGATATTCTTACCGTCTCTTCCATTGGGCACGAGATGCATATCGGCCAGGGAGGGTCTTTTTTTGATGAGATTGTAGCCGACATAAAGAATATGAAAGGCAAAATCAAGAATCATGACTGCGGCTGCGAACCGGTGAATAATGCGGGTATTTTCAATCCCACCGGCAGCTGACATAACGAAATTCCAAAATTCGCTTTCAGGAAATTTGATGGGAAATCCGGTCAACACCAGAATGATGAATGGGACAAACATGAATATATGCTGTAAACGTTGACTCAAGGTAAAACGGGTATAGTCTTGACTCATTTTTCTTTCCTCCGCAACCAGATATCACCAACCCAGCGTCCAAAATCGAGAAAAATATGGGCAAAGAGTAAGGCCATGGTACCAGCGGTTAATATGATGAATCCCCATTCTACATAGAAAAGGATGGGATTATTTTGAGTGGTAGGTTCTGAGTGAATTGCAGAAGCGGCAAATGTACTGGATACATCTGAATGACAATAGCTATTCGCACTACAAGTTTGTTGAATGTTATTAGGATGAATACTTGAGTTGGGGTCATCTGCAGAAAGATTTAAGTGGTTACGGTGACAATCCATGCAATTTGCGACCTCATTCAGACCGCGTTTTAGAGCCTTACCGTGAAAATGTCTCTCATACCCTCCAACCTGAGTCAGGTTGACGTCAAATTGTTTCATATGCCCCTGATCAGCATGGCATGATGAACATAATTCCACAACACTTATAGAAGCCTCGGCAGTCCTGTGGCCAGAGTGGGAACTCACATGAAGGATCACACCTGCAAGACCTTCTCCTTCATGACAACGAACACAGTGTTGACTACTCTCTTGTAACGCTTCATCATTGACAACATTCCGAAACGTATTGGAATGACAATACTTACAATCCGGTTTGGCCTCATTTTTTTCAGCAGAATATTCAGAATTAAAACCATGAGCACTGATAGCGTGTGCATCTGCCTGCTCAGCATGCGAGTAACCTGTGAGGGCAAATGGTTTTGAAATGTGACAGGCCTTGTAACATTCAACTCTAGCGACCTCTTGTGGATGAGGAAAGACGTTGATATCAGTATGACAATCTCTACAGATGACATTTCTGTGAGTTGAATGACTGTAAGCGTTGGCCGTAACTTCGAAACTTCGCAACCCTTTTGAAGGTGTTGCAATTCCTAACAATGCCAGACTATGGCATAGATTGCAGTTTTCAGCATCGGCCTGTTGCGCCGGCGCAGAAAGTGCAGTCAGCATCACAAGCAAAAGTACTAGAATTGAATGTCTATAGATCGTGGCAGGCATAGCACAAGTTCTCTTTTGATAGGCGTAAGAAACGCTGGTTCTCTCCGTCACCCTCGTAGACCACCTGATCGGCAGCGAGGGTCCCCCGGTTATGAGTGTAGTGACAGGTATTGCATTGAATAAGATTATCCTCGGAAAGGGGCAAGGTGAGCCCAAATTTTTGTTGTGTTTCATTAAAGCGCTTTACCGTCGCTTTTTTGGATAATTCGATATTCTTGCCCTGATGATTTTGTTCATGGGAATGGAGAGAATGGCACTTGTTGCAGGTTGCAGCCATATCCAGCTGCATCTCTCTAGCAATAGTCGGGTGATCATCTTTACTGGGTTGTTTCACATGACACTGCAAACAGGTTGAATTGTCAATACTACCATCAGATTGAACCTGTTTGTGTGGATTCATCTTCTTGTAGTCTGCTTTGTTATGACAATTGTAACAAAAATCGATCTCTCGTTTATGGGGTCCCCCTCTTAAAAAGGTCCTGTTGGAGCGATCAATTTTGCAGGCGACCTGGTGACAGGTCAGGCATCCCAAACTTCCATCGGAATCCAGCTTAAAGCTGGCAGGGATGGACATCTTTTTAGATTCGGGGTTAAGGTTTTGAAGCGGATGGATCATATCATTTACTGAAGCAGCAGAGTGGCACTGAACACAGACATCTTTTTTTAGATTGGTTGCGTTTGCTTCAAGTGGTGCGGTATGACAAAAAGAACAGTCCTCACTCCCGTGTGGATTTTGAACATCAGGAAATGTGAGCTGTCCAAATAGAACGCTACTCAACAAAAGGGAGCCGAATAGAATTCGGCCCCCTCTATTTAATCGATATGAATATGTATTATTCAAATTTGTTCAATGAATATAAACTATTCCATTGGTAAGTCAGCAGTCAAAGCAGACCATTTGTGGCTCTCGAGCGTATGATAAATCATGCTGTTTGCACCAAATTTGAGGCTTTTTGCATCGTACCCAAGTACAGTTAACCAGGCAGTCATCATTGAGGATGTCTGACCCGTCCAGCAATAAGTAACTACGGTCTGAGAAGGATCAAGAATATTGAAACCATCATCAGCAATGGTAAGTGTACCAGGTGTGACCTGATAGGCACCATCGATGTGGCCATAATGTGTATAATCCTCTGCACCCCAATAGTTGTTGACCTGATAACTAGCAGGATCAGCCAATACATCAGAGGCTAGGATTCCCTTGAAGCCTTCAAGTAATACTGCTACACGCTCGGCCAATATTTTTGCACCATCTGTTTCATCTGATGAAATCTCTGGATCTGCAAATCCTGAGGGAAGTGCGGGTGCTGCGGCCATTGACCAGTTTGCATTGTCTTTAGCGATACTATCAACATTTCCTGACCATGAGTCAAAACCCATTGCCCAACCGCTCATTCCCCATTTCAGTGTTTTTGCATCTGGGTAACCACTGAGACGAAGTGCAACGACAGCATGGGCTGCACTCTGACCAGAATAACATGCTACAATAACTGGAAGATCAGCTGTATTCTGATCAACAACAGTTGTTACAATATCTCCATAAGCACTATTAACAGCGCCTGGGATATGACCTTCAGCATATTTTTCGGCTGAACGGATATCAACGATAAAGTAGTTAGCTTCATTCCCATTGATATTTGCGGCAGTTGTAATCCATTGATCAATCACCAGGTTTGCATCCATATCATTTTCAAGCATATAACCGCTCAAAATTTCGAATGTTGTTTCTTCATCATCAGTGCTTTCACAACTTACCATAAGTCCTAGTGACAACACCATTACCAATACTAGTCTCCAATCAAGTTTCATCTTACCTCCTCGTGGCTTAGTTAACTTGTTTTCAATTGACTATTTACTAATGACAGGCAGAACAATAATTACCATTTGATAGACGTCCCAAACTTGTAAGCGTATTGAATGGGATCTCGTCACTCAAATCATCATTGGTAATATCATTCTCCATATTTTCATCTGTTAAATAAAGCGCATCATTGACTGCTGTATATGCTCCAATGGTTCCGTGCATATGGCAATTCGTATAACAATTTTCTGTTGTATAATCCTGAGTGGAACTGTTTGCCCAGGCTGTATCTGCTAATGTTCTTGCTGTCCAACGCTGGATGTTATGGGGACTGGTATATTTCCAGGTCTCCATATCTTTTGTCATAGATAAATCCTGCAAATCCCAGGGATCTATATTCCAGTTTTTAAAAGCATCTGGAGAGACGGGTACGTGTCTCACGGTGATCCAGGCCGATTCAGTATGTGGATGACCCGCTTCACCATAATAAGGATTGCGACCAATTTTAAACTGGGGATAAACACGATACTCATCTGTATTGTGTTCATTGTACTCGCTCTTCCAATCACCGGCGTGACAGGTATTACAATTATTGTACTGCTGTGAATGACATACAAAACAGGCTAGATCCGGTCCATCAGAGGCATCTGCATTGGGCCAATGCGTGCTATGGAAAGCATTGTCATCATTGTCTACCTGATGACAATCAATACATTTGGGTAAATCAGCCACCTGATAGCGAGAAGTATATTGGGCGTCTGTCTCGCCTTCACCATGCATATCTTCAGTATGACAATCCAGACAGGTATAGCCATAATCATTGTGTACATCAGGTACGTTTCCAGGAACACGTTCCTGGTTGGCATTCCAATCATCGCCAACACGAGAACCGTGACAGGCTGTACACACGTTGTCCTCGGGGGGCGTTGGTAAAAATTTGTGGCTATAGCCCACACGTTGCTCAAGAAAACCACCTCCAGCAGCATTGGGACGACTAATGTGACACTGTCCACAAGTCGTGTGACAGCTACTGCAATCTTTGGCAAAGCCATCTTTAATATCTGAGGGGCATTCTTCAAATGTTTCATACCCATTTCTCAGGGCCACATGTGCTTTTTCACCCCAGAGGTTACTGTGCATACTGGTCTCATTCCGAGCGACAATATCCGCGTGACAGCTTCCGCCACTACAGCCAAGTTCACCGATGGCAGAGGGGTCGCGCATCATACCAGTATGAGCTTCGCGAAAGGCTGATGTATCATCTTTTGCATCAACCAGTGAAGATCCACCATGACAACCGGCACAACCAATGGCGGCGTGAATGGGGTCGATATCAGTAAATGAATTCACGTTACGTGTGGCATTAGTTCTAATTAAAACTTTATCCGTGAGTGCCAACGGCACCGCTCCGCCACCTCAGCCAGGCGCTTCAGTACCTTCATCTGGAGGATCCAGATCCAGTGCTTCAATCACATGAGTTAGAGCCGCCCGATTCGTGTGGCAACCCTCACAGGTATAATCAGTCAAATCTCCATCGCTGGCAGGATTGATCACATCACAGCTCAAAAAGGAGAAACTCCACACCAGAAGTGTGGCAATCCATAATTTTTGTATTAATCGCATTTAAATTTCACCGATAATATTTTTTTTAGGTTTTCAACATTGAGGACCTGCTGGTAAACCACACAGGTTCTACAATTTTCTCCTTTATTCCGACAAGGCGTATCATCAAAGTCCCAACAGGGTCTACAACTTCTATCCCCAGCAGGACAAGTTTGATAATCCTCCAGGCAGCAGGGCTTCATCTCGTGACAAGGCAACATTGAAAGAATGTAGCGAATGCCCGCAAAATTTAGTTTGTTCTCATGAATCTGTTTTTGAATACAAGTAATCCATTCAATATCAGAATCAGTATAGCGTCTGTGACCAGAGTCCAACTTGTGGGGAACGAGCAAGCCCTCACGTTCATACAAACGAAGGCTCTCTACAGAAAGATTCAGCCTGTGAGCTACTTCCCTTGGCGTATATATATCTTCACCTTTGGAAGGTTTGGCTGATGGCTCATTATTTGGATTTATGCTCATATAATTTATCTGTATTCTGAAATACGGTATTTACAAAGGGTGTACCAAAAGACCGGTGTAACTGCTAATGACTCGCATTTAGGTCAAATACTGAGAGCTGTCCCAAATAAAAGTCTTAGCAAAACAATAACCGCGCTTCAAATCTGCTGATTTTGGCGAGTATTTATTTTGTTAACTAGTTATTCCACGGCATTTCTCTGAATTTCGAGAAATAGTTCTCGCAACTGAGAGTGACTAAAAAGGTAATATTTATCTCCCCTTCCAGCATAGAATCATTTGACAGAACCTGATTTGGGGGAAATATTGAAGCATGGAACATCTCAAGCAATTACCCGAGAAATTAATTGACTCTAGTTTTTTTGACCGAGAACCTCTTTATGTGGCTCAGTCTCTCCTTGGAAAAATCATTGCTGTCCCTCATTCCACCAGTTGGCTAATGGTTAGAATCATAGAGACAGAGGCCTATTATCGCAGAGAAAAAGCCAGCCACTCTTCCCTGGGTTACACGGAAAAGAGGAAGGCTCTCTTCATGTCTCCCGGTACCATATATATGTATTATGCTAGAGGGGGTGATTCCCTCAATTTTTCATGTGGAGGTGAGGGAAATGCTGTCCTTATCAAATCAGGATACCCCATCACTCTGGAAAGCGATGCTATCGACACCCTGGCGGTCTTGCAGAACAACAATCCAAATCGAAATGGCAGCAAACGTTCGAGGGCCAAGCTTTGTACAGGACAAACCCTGCTGTGCAAATCGCTTAACCTCAAAGTAAGTGAATGGGATGCTAAACAATTGACACCACAATCTCTGGAGCTCTGGGATGATTCCTACTTTCCCGAAAAGATCATTCAGACCACTCGGCTCGGGATTCCTCAAGGCCGTGACGCTCATTTACCTTACCGGTTTATTGACTTGCAATTTGCAGATTTCTGCACAAAAAATCCACTTCGAGTTCGAAACTTTCAGATGGGAAGAGATTACACTATCTTGCAGCCATGAAAAATCGAATTGCATACATAATCCTACTTGCTCTCATTTGCCTCCTCCCCCTGCTTGCAGGTCAGGAATTATCATTGGAGGAGCAGCTTCAAAAACAGGGTCTGGTGAATATCCACACACTGGCTCCAGATATTCTGGTTGAGTTGAAGTACTCCACTTCAGACAATTTCCTTTCAGCGGATACATATGGTGAACTGGAAAATTGCTATCTCCAGCCCAAGGCCGCAGCCATGCTTAAACAAGCCCAGGACTTACTCAAGAAATCACACCCTGAATTAACCCTGTTGGTCTATGATGGCGCTCGCCCTCGCTCCATACAGCAGAAAATGTGGACTCTCGTCGTAAATACACCTTCCCAGGACTACGTGGCCAATCCTGATAGAGGGTCAGTCCATAACTATGGTTCAGCAGTGGATCTTACTATTGCCACCAATGATGGGGTCCCCCTGGATATGGGGACCGCTTTTGACTATTTTGGCAAGTTGGCTCAACCGCGTCATGAAGCTCGTTTTCTGAAAGAAAAAAAGCTGACTCAGGAACATATCGATAATCGTCTTCTCTTGAGAGATGTGATGATTCAAGCTGGCTTTCTGTCTATCTCCATTGAATGGTGGCACTTCAATGCGGTGCCTGTCAAAGTTGCCCGTTCTCAATATCAAATTATTGAATAAGGAAATCTCAATGCTCCCTCAAATAAAATTGATTGTCACTCTTGTCCTGGTGCTGGTGTGTGGAACTACTGCCAGCAGCATGTCAAAAAAGGAACAGCTCCCCAGTGATGAATTTGCCAGACGCAGAGCAATTTTTCTGGAAGAATTGCGCGAGTTGGAAGCCTGCGCAATTTTTCATACCGCCCCTCAATACGAACGTAATCACCATGTTGAACATCCCTATCGACAGGATTCGGACTTCTTTTATTTGACAGGCTGGACCCAAATGGAGGGAGTATTGGTCCTCACACCACAAGAAAACTCAGAAGATGGCGCAGAGGTTTCACTGTTTGTAACACCCAGGAACCCAAAAATGGAGGTGTGGACCGGTCCCAAATCTGGAATTGATGAGGCCATGGTTCTACCTGGTATTGATCAAGCGTATGATTATGGGGATTTTTATACCCATTTGGGGAAACTGATCAAGGGCTACGAGCGATTGGTCATTTCATATGGCAGCAACTTAGTTTTTGAAGATGGGTTTGAGGAAAAGTTTGAATCCATCAGCAGTCGTCCCAGCATTGTGCAGGAAGCGTCTTCACTCCTTAAATCTCATCGACTGATCAAATCCGATAGTGAAATTAATGCTTTGCAAAAAGCTATTGATGTGACTCATCAATCACTGGGGGAAGTATTACCGTTGATTCCTGCATTAAAATTTGAATATGAGGTGCAAGCATCAATTGAATATGGTTTCGCAAAACGTGGTTCTGAACGTATGGGGTTTCCATCCATCGTCGGGGCAGGAAAAAATTCTACTTATCTGCATTATGAAGACAATCATGGCGAACTCACTGGAGGAGATCTTTTATTGATGGATATTGGAGCTGAGTGGAAATACTATTCCGCTGATATCAGCCGAACTGTTCCCATCTCTGGTAAATTCAACCCTGAACAGAGTGCCATCTATCAACTCGTGCTTGATGCCCAGGCAGCTGCTATTGAAGTTGTGAAACCAGGTGTTTCCTGGCGTAAACCTCATGATACTGCTATACAGGTTATCACAACTGGGCTAGTGGATCTGGGATTGCTCGAAGGAGATCCAACCACTCTCATTCAGGACAAGGCTTATCGTAAATTTTTCATGCACGGTACCTCGCACTGGCTGGGTTTAGATGTCCACGACGTTGGTGGTTGGCTGGGTGATAATGGTGAAGCGCATCAATTAAAAACCGGGATGGTCCTTACAGTAGAACCTGGAATTTATATCAGCGAGTCTGAAGATGTGGATCCCAAATGGTGGAATATTGGTGTACGCATTGAGGACGATGTGCTGGTAACACAAAAGGGACACCGTGTTTTAAGCCAGTCCATACCTAAAACTATTCAAGAGATTGAGGCTCTGATGCAGCCCTGATAGGCTGCTGATTTCTCAATAAGTTAAACGTTTGACATGCGAATAACTCCCATCTATATTGCGCGGCTTTGACAATGAAGATAGTACTGAACACATTGCCGAGAGGCAAAT
>JABMQQ010000153.1 GCA_013202495.1 Fidelibacterota bacterium
ATAGAACCTTGATAAAAAATTATGTATAAAAAAATACTCATCGCTAACCGTGGTGAAATCGCCTTACGCGTGATTCGTGCCTGTCGTGAAATGGGTATCAGGAGCGTGGCTGTTTATTCAGAAGCTGACGAACTCTCCCTCCATACAAAATTTGCCGATGAGGCCGTATGTATTGGTCCAGGACCATCCAATCTTAGCTATTTAAATACCCAGGCGATTCTCACCGCAGCGGAAGTCACCAATGCTGACGCTATTCATCCTGGATATGGATTCCTGGCTGAAAGTGCAGATTTTGCCCGTATGTGCAAAAAACACAATATTGATTTTATTGGTCCAGATGGTGATATGATCGATGCCATGGGTGATAAGGCTTCTGCTAAAGAAACCATGAAAGCTGCTGGAGTTCCTGTGATTCCCGGTAGCCAGGGAATATTAAGCTCTGCAGGCGAGGCTAGAGAAATGGCTGATGAGATGGGCTATCCTGTCATCCTCAAGGCCACAGCTGGTGGTGGCGGCCGTGGAATGCGAGTTGTCTACCGATCTGAAGACGTTGCTAAATTTTATGGAATGGCTCAAGCAGAATCCAGCACTGCCTTTGGCAATGATGGGCTGTATCTGGAAAAATATATTGAAAATCCACGACACATCGAAGTCCAACTCCTGGGTGATTCACACGGCAATGTGTATTCATTAGGTGAACGTGAATGCTCTATTCAGAGGCGACATCAAAAATTATTGGAAGAATCTCCTTCCCCAGTTGTATCTGAAGCATTAAGACGGGAAATGGGTGAAGCAGCCGTGGCTGGCGCAAAACGTGTAAACTATATTGGTGCTGGAACCATTGAATTTTTGCTGGATAAACACGGCGAATTTTATTTCATGGAAATGAACACCCGAATTCAGGTTGAGCATACAGTTTCTGAAGAAGTTACAGGAATTGACATCGTCAAGGAACAAATCTCCTGTCATGCTGGTGGGGAATTACCGGACTTCCTGAAAACCATGAAATTGAGAGGACACTCCATTGAGTGTCGTATTAATGCTGAAGATCCAGCCATGAATTTCCGCCCCTCACCCTTACTTATTAAAAGCGTACATTTCCCGGGAGGTCGCGGCATTAGAATAGATAGTCATATTTACAGTGGGTACCAAATCCCACCACACTATGACTCCATGTTGGCCAAGTTGGTGGCAACGGGTCGTGATCGGGAAGAAGCCATTGATCGCATGCTGGGTGCCTTGAAAGAATTCATTATTGAAGGTCCCAAAACGACGATTCCTTTCCACATTCAATTACTGGAAAATGAGCAGATCCGAGAGGGTAATTTTGACACGCACTTTCTGGAGTCTTTTAAATTTGATCCCAGTCGAGAGCAGTAACTTTGAATCTAGTTTCTATCTGAAAATTATTGTCCCGTTTTGAATCGTAGATTCGGCGGGATTTTTGCTGTTTAGGCATTGCTAGTAATTTTTTAAAGTATTGAATTAATATGATCGAGGAGAGACAGATATGAATGTTCCAGCAGAGTTCAAATACACCAGCGACCACGAATGGATTCGTGTTGAAGGTGATTCTGCCACAATTGGTATAACAGACTATGCTCAGGGTGAGCTTGGTGATGTTGTTTTTGTTGAACTGCCAGATGTTGATGAGGAATTTGAGAAGGGCGATGTCGCTGCCACCATCGAAGCCGTAAAAACAGTGGCTGACGTTTTTCTACCGTTAGGTGGGAGTATTGAGGCTGTGAATGAGAAGCTTGATGACACTTCTGAATTGATAAATCAAGATGCTTATGGAGAGGGTTGGATTCTCAAAATTAAGATGAATGATGCCTCTGAATTAGATAGTTGTATGACTGCCGAGGAATACATCGCCAGTATTTCCTAATAGGACGAATATGCACCACTACATACCCAATACGGAAGAAGAACAGCTAAAGATGCTGCAAGAGGTGGGGATCACCTCTTTTGAAGAGCTATTGGATAGTATCCCTAAAGCCCTGCGCTTCGAAGGTGATCTTCCATTACCTCCAGCTAAATCTGAAATTGAACATAAGAAAGATGTCCTGCAGATTCTTTCGAGAGATGCCAGTACAGCTTCCCATGTCTCGTTTTTGGGTGGCGGTAGCTATGATCACTTTATTCCTCATGTTGTAGATGTTTTAATCAGCCGCTCAGAATTCTATACAGCTTATACACCCTATCAGGCAGAAGTTTCTCAGGGTACCCTGCAGGCCATGTATGAATATCAATCCATGATCTGTGAACTCACAGGTATGGATCTGGCTAATTCCTCCATGTATGATGGCGCCAGTGCCATGGCAGAGGCATGTCTCTTGGCAGCCCGTCATACCCGTCGTAAAAAGATATTAATCTCAAAAAGTGTAAATCCTATTTACATCGATGTGGCCATAACATATGCCCATTATCAGGGATTGGAATTTGAGTTTGTCGATCTGGCCGAAGGCATCACCTCCCTTCAATCACTGGCTGATCAATTGAATGCTGATATTGCAGGTGTTGTGATTCAGAATCCCAATTTCTATGGTGGTCTTGAAGATCTAGCTGCCATCAAGGAAAGTATGGAAGACAAGAAGATTCAGCTTATTGCAGTTGTTAATCCCATCAGTCTGAATCTCTTGGAAGCACCTGGAAAGCTGGGTGTGGATATAGCAGTAGGGGAGGGCCAGTCTCTCGGAAATCATCTGAGTTTTGGTGGTCCATATCTTGGCTTTATGGCTGTCAAGGAACCTCTCATTCGCAAGGTTCCCGGCCGCATCGCTGGTGAAAGCATCGATGTTCATGGCAACCGGGCATTTGTGATGGTACTCAGGACCAGAGAGCAGGATATCCGTCGAGAAAAAGCCACTTCAAATATTTGTACAAATCAGGGCCTGAACGCGCTGGCTGCTTGTATCTATATGTCAACTCTGGGTAAAAATGGCATGAAAAGAGTCGCTGAACTAAGCACGCAGAAAGCCCACTATCTTGCTGAAGCAATTAATAATCTCGAGGGTTTTTCTCTCAGGACTAAATACTTTTTCAATGAATTTGTCATTGAGGTCCCTGGTACAGCCAAAGCTCTGGTTTCAGAGGCTACAAAAGCAGGATTTTTCCCTGGGATTGCTTTGAGCCAATTTGACAAGGATTCAGAAAACCAATTGCTCATCGCTGTTACCGAAAAACGGAGCAAATCTGAGATGGATAATCTGGTTTCATTCCTGAAAGGATATTCAGTTTGAGTGTCTATGAACAAATGCTGGCAACCAAGGCTTCAAAAGGTGCAGGTTACCTGGTTCTGGTAGATCCTGATCGTTGGGATTTGGATGAAGTCGAAATATTCATTAAGAAAATTAATGATTCCGGTGCTGATGGAATTATGGTGGGAAGTTCGCTTATTCTTGGTGAGGGTGCTCAACGCAAAATGAAACGAATTCAGGCGGCTGCAACATTACCTCTTATTCTCTTTCCTGGAAATGTAAACCAATTGACACCTTATGTTGATGCCGTTTTTTATCTTTCGGTTATCAGTGGTCGCAACCCTCAATTTCTTATTGGAGATCAGGTTCAAGCAGCCCCTGTGGTCAGAGAGCTCGGCATTGAACCCATGGCCACAGCCTATATGCTAATTGAGAGTGGAAGAGTCACCACGGCTGAGTTTGTTAGTGGTTCTAAACCCATCCCCAGAGATAAAGATGAGATCGCAGTCGCACATGCCCTGGCAGCTGACTATCTAGGTTTCAAATTCATCTATCTGGAGGCAGGAAGTGGTGCCCAATATTCAGTGACACCCCAGATGGTAAAAGCAGTCACCAGTTACACCGATGTTCCTGTTATTGTGGGTGGGGGCATCCACACTCCAGAAGTTGCCGAGGCACTTGTGAAAGCAGGCGCTTCATTTGTAGTGACGGGCAATGTTCTGGAAAGTCCTGAGAATTCCCATCTCATGCAAGCTTTCGCCAAAGCCATACACAACAGTTAATCCTTCAAATATGTCTCCATGCTCTGGGGATACTCAAGATTCTCATTTCAATGCAATCTGCGAAACCGATTTTTGTCTTCCCGAGCGTCACACTGAGCGTAGTCGAAGTGCGAGGGATATGGATATCTTGAAATACAGGTAAATGACCCCTCGACTCCGCTCGGGGTGACGAGGTGAGGATCTGGAGATAACCTGTGCTATTTTCTTCCACGCCCAGGACTGAACAATTCTTTCAGGATTTGTCGTGGGATATTGATATCTTGAAATACAGGTAAATAGCCCCTCGACTCCGCTCGGGGTGACGAGGTGAGGATTTAGATATTACTTGTGCTATATTCTCCCATGCATCGATCTGAACAATTTCTTCAGGATTTCTTAAATTATCTACGGATTGAACGCAATCTGGCTAAAAACACCCAGGCCGCCTACCTTGATGATCTCGCAGATTTCTGGGAGTTTTTAGCTTCAAAAAAAATTAGTTCCCCTGGAAAAGTGGATCATCAAATACTGACTGACTATGCGCGGGTATTAAAGAAACGCAAAATGGCTGAAACCAGTGTGGCCCGTCATTTTTCATCCCTCAGGGCTTATTACAAGTTTTTAGTTATGGAGGGACACCTCTCTGAGGATCCCACTCAATTCTTGGATTCTCCAAAACTTCCTGCCAGTCTCCCCAAAATTCTAAATTTTGAAGATATTGAACTTCTGTTGGATACTATTGACACTGAGACAGCCCTGGGATTGCGTGACAGGGCCATGTTTGAGCTCATGTATGCAGCCGGAATGCGCGTCTCTGAAGTATGTGATATGACCATGGAGCAGATCCTCATCGATGATGACCTTATACTTATCAGGGGCAAGGGCAATAAGGAAAGAATCGTTCCCCTGGGTGGTGAAGCCAAGAAATGGTTGATTGAATATATTGAACATGGTCGACCCTCTCTGGAAAAGGGATACTTCAACGAGGGTATTCTCTTCCTGAACAATAAGGGCAAACAGCTACAGCGCAAGGGTATCTGGTTTATTCTTAAAAAACTGGCTGAAAAGGCAGATCTCCATAAACCAGTGAGTCCACACACCTTCCGGCATTCATTTGCCACTCATTTGCTTGAGGGGGGTGCTGATCTCCGGATTGTGCAGGAAATGCTGGGTCATGTTGACATTTCAACGACACAGATATATACTCATCTGGATAGCACTTATCTTAAAGAAGTCCACAGCAGTTTTCACCCAAGAGCCCGTCGCAAATAGTTGAAAAACGCACATCCCCTCTCCCTAGTTGATCTAAGCTAATCCATTGGTAGCTGTCAATTTCTCGTTTATTTTGATTCTATGATCTTAATAAATACTTTCTACACAGATTGGGATTGTGAATCTATTGGTGAACGTCACCTTCCGGAAAATGAATATCGTAACGCCTTTGAGATAGATCGGGACAGGATAATTCATTCCACAGCCTTTCGCCGTCTCCAGGGCAAAACCCAGGTATATGTCACAGGACAATCCGACCAATACCGAACCCGCTTGACCCATTCCATCGAAGTAGCCCAGATTGGTAGATCCATTGTGAACTATCTCAATAGAAGTTCAGATATACTGACAGCAGATTATGAGATTGATTCTGCTTTGGTAGAAGCAGCCTGTCTGGCTCATGATCTGGGGAATCCACCCATCGGTCATAAGGGAGAGTCCCGGTTAAACGAACTCATGGATAAATGGGGTGGTTTTGAGGGCAATGCACAGTCATTACGTATCCTGACTGATATTGTAAGGGGGGATCGCCGATCCTACACCAATGCTGGCATGCAGGCCACCCGTGCCTGTCTGGATGGTATTTTGAAGTATAAAATCGTTGGCAAGGAACACACACAGAGCGGTGCAAAATTTCTATACCCTGATCAACAGGACATTTTATCCTGGGTTCATAATGACCAGCGCTTAGACGAATTAGCTCAAAATGGAACCCAAATTCGACCCATTGAATGTGCCATTATGGATCTCTCAGATGATATTGCATACACCACTTCAGATTTATTCGATGGCGTTAAGCAGAGTTTGCTAACACCTGAGCAGGTAGAACAATTCTGGGATAATCAGTATCCTGAGGCCAGCAAGAAAATCCGAGCAGAAGTGGATCAGGTCCTGAGAAATCAGTTCCCCATGTCTCGCTTTATAGCCGGGCTCATCGGTCGCTGGATTTATTCAATTTCCATTGAGTTAGTAAAAGATCCCTTTATTGCCATCCCACGATACAAATATGTGCTAGAAATGGCCGAAGAATCTCATTCTGAATTGATGGCCCTGAGAGCTTTGAACTATAATTTGATATACAATTCGGATTATGTGAAAATTCCAGAATCAAATGGTGTGGAGATTCTGGAAGAACTATTTCTTTATTATCGAGATGTGGTTTTTGAGAAACGCAGCGTTCTTGAACCTCTACCATTACCAGCGGGGATATCAGGTGATTTTAATGAGAATCAGAAAATGCGCATGATTTGTGATTTTGTTGCAGGAATGACCGATAATCATGCAATCCGGCTTCATTCCTATCTTAAAGCCTGAGCTCCTTGTAAAAAACATCCACTTTAGCTAATAGTTCAATCAAAGTACCATTATTGTCGATGACATAATCAGCTCTCCGGATTTTCTCATCGATGGGCATTTGAAGGGCATCGCGTCGTTCAAAATCTATACTGGAAATACTGCTGCGTCTTTCCACTCGGCCTTCTCTAAACATACGTTTTGCTACAACGACTAAAACTCCGTCAGTAATGCTATCTGCATGGGCTTCAAATAGTAATGGAGCATCCACCACAAATAACGATTTCCCCTGGGATCGTGCGATCTCTATACGATCCAGAGTGATTCTACGAACTTCAGGGTGAATTAGATGATTCAAGAATAGTTGATCATCCCTGGTACTAAAGGCTCGTTCTGCCAGAATATGTTTTTGGAGGATACCTGCTTCGTTGAGAATATCCGTACCGAATCTTTGAGCCAGACTGGCTAAAATCTCAGGATCGTTTTGTAGGATTTCTTTTGCCAGGGTGTCGGAGTGGGATACGATGGCTCCATGATGGGCAAGACGATCGCTGACCGTGCTCTTACCCGAACCGATATTTCCGGTAACCCCGAGGATATACATATCTATTTCAATACGGCAAGGATACGTTGGTAAATATCCTGCATATCTCCTGTGCCATCAATATGTCTTACGACACCTTGAGGTTGATAGTGATCTATAAGCGGTTTTGTCTGTTTTTTGTAGACTCCAAGTCTATTGACCACTGTTTCCTCAGTATCATCTGAACGATGAATTAAGGGGCTGCCATCGAGATCACAGATTCCGTCCACAGCGGGAGGATTAAATACCATGTTATAAATATGGCCACACTCCGAGCAAGATCTTCGAGCAGTAAGACGACGCACCAACTCAGAATCGGGAACTTCCAGGACGAGTACATGATCTAGAGCCAGTCCTCGATCCTCTAAAAGTTGATCCAAACCTTTAGCCTGCGGACAGGTTCGTGGAAAACCATCCAGGATATAACCAGGTTTGAGCTCAGGTTTTTTAAATTCTTCCGCGACCATACCTAGGATAACTTCATCTGGCACCAGATTGCCACCATCCATATACTTTATTGCTGCTTGCCCTAATTTTGTTTCCTGACGACGATGCTCCCGTAATAAATCTCCAGTAGAGAGCTGTATGATATGAAAATCTTTTACAATGAGTTTCGCTTGTGTTCCCTTGCCAGCGCCGGGAGGTCCTACAATAATGATTCGCATAATTAGTGTTTTCTCCGTTTATATAAGCTCTAACAAAATTTGTGCCTGAAAGGCTTCCTCGGTCAAAGAATTGCCTAAATCATTATTCCTGCAACTGTAGCAGTCAACCAGGAAGCTAAGGCGCCACCGATCATAGCTTTGAAGGCCACCTTGGACAAATCCCCACGTCGTTCTGGAGCAAGAGCACCAATACCACCTATCTGAATACCAATCGAGGAAAAGTTTGCAAACCCACATAGAGCATATGAGCTAATGATCATAGATTTTTCATCTATCTGTCCCATGACATCCTGCAAATGGCTATAAGCGATGAGTTCGGTAAGTACGATCTTTTCTCCCATGAGTTGGCCCACCAGGGTGACATCAGCCCAGGGGACTCCCATGAGGAATGCAAGGGGGGAAAATATCCAGCCCAATATCTGTTGAATGCTAAGACCTACCATACCAAGTGCGAAATTTGCGGCTGCTACCAGGGCAACGATGGCGATGAGCATGGCACCTACATTTGCAGCCAGGCGCATACCGTCTGAAGTTCCATTGGCAATGGACTCCATGACATTGCCCTGTGGCTTTTCTATATCCACCATTTTATCTCCAGCGGTGGGGGAATCTTCAACCTCAGGATAGATGATCTTGGCCAGTACCAGAGCAGCAGGAGCACTCATCACCGAAGCAGCCATGAGGTGGCCTGCAATATTTGGGATATCTGTGAGCCACTTGGCATATATCGCCAGGACACCACCAGCCATGGTGGCAAAACCACCGGTCATGACAGCCATAAATTCACTTTTGGTCATGGTTTTTATAAATGGGCGAATCAAGAGCGGGGCTTCGGTTTGACCCACAAAAATATTACCCGAGGCAGATAGCGTTTCAGAACCGCTGGTTCCCATAGTTCTCTGCATCCCCTTGGCAATGTATTTCACAACCAATTGCATGATCCCAAAGTGATACAGGATTGCCATGAAAGCAGAGAAGAAAATAATGGTGGGGAGAATCTGGAAGGCAAAAAAGAATCCCAAACTGTTCTCTTGGCCAGGACTGATAGCCAGAGCCCCAAAGAGAAACTCTGCCCCTGCATCTGAAAATGATAGTAGCTTATTGATGGCTCTATCCAAAAACATGAAGACTGGTTTGCCAATGGGCGTGGCCAGAATGAAAATGGCAAAAGCGAGCTGGAGACCCAAACCCCAGAAAACTACGCGATAATTAATGGCCTTGCGATTGTTTGACATGAGAAAGGCGATACCCAGAATGGCTGCAATGCCCAGAAATCCTATAAGTCTATGCATGGTCTATTCCTTTGGTTCTTCATAACAGTTACGACATCTTGCTTCATAAGCTTCAGCTTCACCAACCAGAATTTGATCACCTCTGTTGCTCAAACGCTGCGTGAATCCGGCGGGGTTACCGCAAATGACACATATGGCCAGATTCTTGGTCACGTATTCTGCATCGATAATGAGTTCGGGCATGGGTCCAAATGCCTTGGCCATATAATCCTTTTCCAAGCCGGCCACGATGACACGTTTTTTCTGTTTAGCCAGGATTCGGCAAACCTCAACAATCTCATCATCAAAGAATTGAGCCTCATCAATACCAACAACCTGGACGTGTTTTGCCAGTGGTAAGATATCCTTAGCAGATTTTACTTTGGTAGATTCCAATTGTTGCTGGCTGTGAGAAACAATATGATCCTCGCTAAATCGATTGTCGATATCAGGCTTAAAGATGGCTACATGCTGGCGGGCAATCTGAGCCCGTCTGAGTCTTCTGATGAGCTCTTCAGTTTTACCACTGAACATGGATCCTGTAATAACTTCAATCCAACCGCTGTGATGGGGCGTCAAATGCTCCATAACCTAATCATCTCCTGAATATTTAAATTGAATCAGGTTCCTAAGAACCTAGATCCTGTTGACCGAAGGCCTGGGGCAATAATTCGGAGGAGCTTGTTTCTGTGCAGGCTCCCGTTTCATTGACCAGTGTGATCGGTATTTCCCCACATAATTCCCATATGACCTGGCGACAGGCACCACAGGGGCTAACCCCATTTTCAGTAGCCACCACGAGATGAGTAAAATCTTTTTCACCTGCAGCAACGGCCGAAAATAACGCGGTGCGCTCAGCGCAAATTGTCAGGCTGTAGCTGGCATTTTCCACGTTGCATCCTGGAAATATCTTCCCATTTGAGGTTTCTAGCGCTGCCCCGACATAAAATTTTGAATAAGGTGCATGTGCTTTTTTTCGAGCGTCCTGGGCTACTTCTATAAGTTTGCTTTGCATTATGAGTTCCCGCTTAGTCGATATTTGTGGTATATGCTGTAAATAACCAGTCCAATAATAAATCCGCCGATGTGTGCAATATAAGCAGTTGTACCCTGAGGTGTCAGTATTTCGAATAAAAATTGTGTAGCAATCCAGATACCGATGAACCAGGCTGCCCGAATTTTCAAGAAGAGTACAAATAGAGTCCAGGTTAGGATTTTGGCTTTGGGATATCGTAGCGCGTAGCTGGCCAGAACCCCGGAAATAGATCCAGATGCACCAATGAGTAGACCTGGACTATCAGCTCCAAAGTAGGGATCAAAATAAACTTCAAACAAAGCAGCCCCAGCCCCACAACTTAGATAAAAGAGCAGGAAAAATCTCCGACCCAGCGATCCCTCCATATTGTCACCAAAGATGTAAAGGAAGAGCATATTGAAGATCAGGTGGCTCCAACTCCCATGGAGAAACTGGTGAGTGATAATACTGGGGAAGGCTTGAATTGGATGAGCCAGAAACAAATCCTTGGAGAAAACAAACACCTCAAAGCTGTAGACATAACTAAGGAGATACATCGCTACATTGGCAATGATAAGACCATAGGTGATGTAGGGTTTACGTAAGGCTGGATTTGTATCCGAGATGGGAATAAACATATCAGGACTTCACTGAGAAGGTATGCTTAAACTCCCTCATATTCCCAGATTCATCCCCAATAGAAAATTCAAATATGTGTTGGCCAGATCCTAACCTGGAGGGTACCTGAAAGGAAAGCTCATGTCTGAGTGGATTATAATCCGGAAAAAAGAGCGAACCATCCAATGTTGCTCGAATACCGGTTCGAGGATAGGAAACCACCCCGGTGTTGTCCTTTATGGAAAATACCAGCCGTTCACCACGCCGAACTCTTGAGTAGGACTTTTGGGGAGTGATTATCGGGGCTTCACTATCCTCAAAAAGAAAGAAAGAACCATCTCCATCAATCTCTAACTCAAGCTGTTTGGTCGAACCCGCAGAGATTTGACGTTCCCAGATTTCCTTTTTGCCAGGTGAGAAAATGGCTAAGCTGGAGTTCTGCCCTGTGTTGTTAAATCGTAGTTGTCCAGAAAAGTTGCTGTGGGGAGTGTTCAAGACATTCACAGAGAGTCCCATGACGGGTTGTTCATCTATCAATCCCATAGTGGTATCAATTTTCATATAAAGCTCAGAGCTACCGGAATTTTCCACGGATATCTCGATATCAATCATATCAAGATTGAACTTTTCACTCTGTCCTTCAGAGAGAAGAGCCATGGGGTCTAGTGGGAGAGAGGTAAGCATCCTTTTCCCAACAAGTAAATCAATGCTTTCGGCTTGAGCAGCATGGTTGAGAGGAATGATATCTGACTCCACTGTCGTGGGGCTTGTTTGAATCAATTCACCAGAAAATTGCAGTTGATTGCCAGTGAGAGAATAGGCTAGAGGGAAGATAAGCGGATCACTGCTCTCAATCTTAAGTACGAACCCGTTGCCCTTCCTTCTCCAACTATGAGTCAGATCCCAGATTCCTTGATTTTGGGGAGGAATGATCCATTTTATTTTACCACCAGCAGACCCCAGAGCCCTGACTCCAGAACTAAAATTGTTCTCCCCAAATACCCAGGTGGTGGAGTTCAGTCGGTAGAGAGTCTCAGTAACAGAGATATATGAATTATTGCCAGTATAGAATTGAACATTCTCATAGCCATTGTCCGGGAAATGACGGGTGATGATATATTTTTCACCATCAAGATTAAGATCCCAAGTTGCCGGGGTGGTTTCATGGAAGATGAGACCCTTGGTCACTTGATTTCCAACAAGATCAGTCGCTTCGATCTGTAGATGGGAGAGACCTGCTGGAGAAATCTCACCACTTAAGTTTTCAGGTGCGAATGGAGCTGCTTCATTCAAATTATTATTGTACATGGACATGAAGCGCCAACCCCGTTTGCCCTTCATTCCTGGATAAACCTTATCCACATCATCGGTAAGTCGCATGGTGACATGATCAAATTCTCTGGCAAACACCAGGGAGTCGTTTACCAGAACTCTAGCACTATAAATATTGTACTTATTGTATGTGCCATTGGCGCGATCATGTGTGTTTATAGCGACTTGAAAAGGCCCGGTAGTTGATACGGTTTTAATCTCTGTTTGCGTGTCAAAGACAACAGGAAAACGGCTGCCATTTACCTGACTGTCCATGCCGATGGGAATAAGCATGATTTCGTCAAGGATGGGCGCCTTCACATCCTCAATACCCGGATAAAATAGCTGTGGATTGTGGACTTGCCGTAAGGTATCGATTATTTCAAAATGCAAATGCGGATGTTCCGTTCCAGAAGTGCCGCTATAGCCGATGACTGCTCCAGCCTTGACCGGATGCTCATAAGGAGCAAATTCCAAACGCATTGAATATCTGTCACGCTGCAATTGCTCAGCACGGATCAGGGATTCAATCACAGGGTTAAATTGTTCGAGGTGTCCATAGACCGCAACATTTCCGTCATTTAGTCTCAGCCATACGCCCTTGCCATAGCCATTATATCCAATTGCTATGCGCTCAATGTATCCATCTCCAATGGCCAGACAGGGTACTTCCATTTCGCCCCAGGTTTTGATATCGATACCTGCATGAAGGTGACCTGACCGATATTCTGAAAAGGTAGCAGATAAACTTTGGGAAGCACGAATGGGCCAACGGTAATTCTGACCTGAAAGAAGAGAACTCATTAGTAGTGTGAAAAGGACGATTCGAAACATGGTGCATAAATTCATTTTTCTTCAAGACGAAGCAATGATTTTTCAGTGGGGACTGGAATTAATAAATAGGTCATTGATTCTGAAGGGGATTTCAGTTAAATCATTGACCTCATGAGACTATTTAAATCAAAACCAGCACCAGCAGAAATCCCTTATAGTTTTCAGGATAGATTTCAGAATATTCAGCGAATTGCAATTATTTATCCCCAAAAAGTAACCTGGCTCAGGATTGCTCGATACGCGCTCCAGCGCATGTACAATCTACCTGAAAAGTTTGACTACATGCTAATGGTCCCAGATGCCAGCGAGGAGCAGACGCTCAACATTCAACATCAATATTTTAATATGAATTATGATCCACGGTCAGAAGATCGGATTGGCCTTCAAAATAATATTGTAGCATTTAATCCAGATATCTTACTTCAGCTGGAACCAAAACCTGGTGATCGTCTCATCGAATTGATCAAACAACTGGATGTTTCTCTTAAAATTGGGTTTGGAGATGAGAAGTCAGACTTAAATGTCATCTACTCTCAGAGTGAGAGTGGCTTCTACGAAAAAAATATTTTAAATCTGATTGCTCTGTTAGAGATGAGGTAGAGAGGTGATTTAGCGCAATTACTGATTGTGGTTGCGCTGATTTTGAGTCTCTTTGCACGAGACATGGTACTTAGCGATTGGAGCAGCCATTAAACGACCTTCTTCAATTAAATCCCCACAGATGATACACACACCATAGGTCTGTTCTTCGACACGATCGAGAGCTTCATCAACATCACTTAAATACTTGGCCTGGCGATGGGCGAACAAACTGGTTTTTTCTCTTTCGGCCATATCAGTCCCAACATCAGCCATATGATAAGTAGCAGAGGACAATTCACCGGCGCCCTCAGTAATCGTTTTGTTGAGTTCACCTTTCTGATACTCAAGATCCTCAGCGATACGATTGCGCTCATCCATAAGTAGTTCTCTGAACTTCTTAAGTGTGGTTTTGTTGTACTTATTAACTGCCATTACTACCCTTCAAATATCACTTTAATTGTTGCAATATATCGTCTAACTATGATTATCCTAGCAAATTTAGCGCACTTAAAAACCTCTTGGCACCCCCTATGTGGC
>JABMQQ010000154.1 GCA_013202495.1 Fidelibacterota bacterium
ATCTGATCCACATTAATACCACTATATGCAAATCGAATGAAGATTTTGTCCTCACCAGGCAAGGGTCTGCCAAAGTGCTCACGGGAACAGAAGGATACGCCTGTCTCATAGAGGGCGTCCAGACGGAATTTCGAAGATTCTGTATAGCCCTTCCGCTTGAATATGTCTGTCACATCTGGAAACAGATAGAATGTCGTTTCTGGTTTGGAAACCTTTACGCCATCGATAGCCAGAAGTGCATCCACCAGGGCATCGCGTCTAAGCTTCAATTGGTCAAGAATATCATTCTGAGGTCCTGCAGGTCCACTCAAACAAGCCAGACCAGCCATCTGAACAAAATGATTGGAGCAAGACTCCTGATTGGTATTGAATTTTGAAATGGCTTCGATCACATCCTTTGGTCCAGCTGCGCATCCCAGACGCCATCCTGTCATGGCGAATTTTTTTGAAAATGTATACAGGATAACGGTTCGTTCAGCCATATCAGGCAGTGAGGCAATACTTTTACTGCGACCGGAGTAACGAACTTCAAAATAAGCTTCATCCGACAGTACCCACAGATCATGTTTGATGGCCAGGTCTGCGATCCACTTCATTTCAGCTTCAGTAGATTCAGCACCAATGGGATTCTGATAATTATTATAAACTATCACCGTGGTTTTATCAGTAATCTGTTTCTCTATTTCTGCTTTGTTGATGGCGAAACCTGTCTCAGTGGTCACATAGCCATATGGGAGGGCTTTGCCACCAAGATACTCAATCTGAGATTCATAAATCGGATAACCGGGATTGGGATATAAGGCCTCGGCACCCTCTTCAAGGAGCACACCTAAAAATTTACCAATAACTGGTTTCCCACCTGGTTGCACAGAAATATTCTCAGCTGTGTAATTTAACCCACGCGCCATACCAATGTCTTCAGCCAGAGCTTCACGTAATGGCATAATACCAGGACCGGGAGCGTAGCCCGTTTTTCCATCACGAGCGGCTTTCATAGCTGCATCCCGGATATACTCCGGCGTGGTGATGTTCATGTCCCCCAGATGGAATGGATAAACCTTGTTTCCCTTGGCAGACCAGGCTGCTGCATCAGCGCCCACTGCAAAGGCGGTCTCTGTTCCCAGACGGCCGTAACGATTTGCAAATTTTCTCATTTTAGACCTCTATAATAATCGTCGGGAAGTTAGACCATTCCCAGGCGTTTCATGCGTGCTTCACGATCGTTGGCAAAACGTTCAATACCTTCCAGCAACCAACGTTCTGAGAGATGGGCTTCTTCCATCACCTCTTCAAGAGAACCACCAGACCTCCAATTATCATCCCAATCAGCAGTCATGGCATACTCGATTGACAGACGGTTGCCCGTCCAATCCTGCATGGCAATGGCAGAACCGTTTGTGATGAAGGTAGAATTCAGCCAGTCCGAGTCGCTTACTGTCTCCTGACGATAGGCTTCTGACTGGAGTGCAAATAATTGTGGACTACCTGCGGCAATAAGCTTCACATTCAAACCGCGTTTATCCAGTTCAGGCAACAACTTGAGCAGACTAGCTGTTGTGGCAGTACCTTGTACAAATATGGTACCCATTTTTGGACGATCAGATTTGTAATCTCGGATGATATATGCACCTCTAGCAGCGTCCATATAGGGAGCCATACCTAACTTCTTACGATCTGGTACTTCAACACCGGGTCGAGTTAGATGGAGGGCAATCACAGGAACATCAGTTGCCAGGGCGGCTGTTAGCATGGGTGCAACTTCATTATGCTCCCATGGATAAAGATTGATGACCTTGCCTTTTGGGAAAAGCTGGGTAACTGCAGGTGAATAGATTCCAAAATGTGTGCGTGAATCTTCTGCAGTTTCTGGCCCTGAGTGACCTGCAACCCAGATAACCTTTCCTAATTTCACTTCGGCATCTTGCACCATCTGGCTAAAGATTCTAAAAGCACCGTATTTTAAATAGGAAAAAGATCCATAGGTGGAGCAGGCTGCAAAAAACCCATTAAATTCTGTTTCTGGCGTTTTCGAAAAATTTGTTGCTGCAATTCCGGTACAGATACCTGCATTGGCGAATTCGGTAATGGCTTGAGGCAACATCGTTCCTTTTTTGTTATCGTTTCTATCATAGAAACCATAACCGGAAGTATCCCCAAAAGCTTTACCAAAACCAGAAATATTCGTAGAATCAGCCAGGTCAGCCGACATAGCCAGCACCAGAGGACGACCATAATTTTTACTTACATATGCATTCAAATAGGAAGCGTATTTAGCGAAACCACCACGGTTTGGTGCAACTTCACCTGGTTGGACAAAAAGTTCTGGTGGCAAAGCTTTAAGATCAGTCAGTACTGGATCATTCAACGGGTTTCTCGAGGTATCAATCCAAACGCGTTCATTGTCTTCGGGCACGCTGTCTCCCAGCTCAACCAGGCGATCAGCCAGATAGTCGAGCAATTCAGGATCCTGATCAAAAACCTGGAAAACTTTTTCCATATTGATGCGAGCTTGCTCTGTCCGCTCAGCTTTAGTGTCTGGTCCTGATTCCCCCATCCCTTCAAACTGGACTCCATATTTATCAGTAAATTCTTGTTTAGTCTGCCAGTAAGTAGGATTATTGAATTTGTGAGCGGCACCGTGAGACTTGTTATCATAGACGCCATATCCGCGGCCCTTGCGAGTTTTAAACCAGGCCATGCTTGGAGCGCCTTCTGAGTTCTCATCCAAAGCCATCTCCTGGAGGGCAGCATTGACACTTTCCCATTCAGAGCCATTTTCGGTGCCAAATACCCGCCAGCCATGGGGAGCAAACCAGTCTTCTGGTGTTCCATAGACAACTGATGAAAAGGGGCGATCATCGATTCCATAATCGTTCCAGTCGACTAGAAAATGGAGATTCCCCAGTCCCAAACCATAGGCGGAATTAAGGGATTCATGGGTCACCCCGGGAGTCAAACCACCTTCACCCTCAACGGCAAAGACGCGGACATCTTCGGCGCCGGCATATTTAAGGGCCATGGCTTCACCAACAGCTACGGGCATGCCGTGACCGGAAGGTCCAGTATTGGCCTTAAAAATATTGGTTTTCCCTGCCATTTCAGCATGTCCTGGGAGGCCTCCCTTATTTCTCAGTGTAAGGAGATCTTCCCAAGTTAATACGCGGTCGGCAGTCCCAGGATTATAGCGTTCATCATTTGTTTCTGCATATTTACGACGTAAAGATTCATTCAGCACAGCCAGAAGGGCGTACATGCCGGGAACAACATGACCAGCAGAGAGGATAAATTTATCGCTAAAACGTTTTTGTGGGTTTCTGATATCCCACCGCATGGGTCCACCTAAAAATAGTGAAACCAGCATATGAACTTTGGAACGTGAACCTCCAGGATGACCACTTTGTCGCAGATTGAGCATAATATCAATCAGCTGATCGGTCATGTCCTTGATTTTTTCCCATTTCGGATAAATTTCCGGTGCCACTTGCAGTTTTGATGTCTCGGTTGTCATGTTTCCCTCATTTGAATCTAATTTACATAAACCTTTGAGAATTTAGCGAGTGAGATCAGTTAAATTCTTCGATCGTAGGACCTTTGCCATTGCGGCTTGAGCCTCTTCCCATACATCATGCATGCCACATTCATTCATGAATTCACAGGTAGCATCATCTAGAAGACATTCGTTCAAGGCCAGAGGTCCCTCAAGAGCTTCAACAACTTCTAGAACTGTAATTTCCTTTGGATCGCGCGCTAAGCGTACGCCACCAGACACACCACGTGTACTATTTATAATTCCTTGTTGGACAAGGGGTTTGAACAATTTTCTAAGAAATGGCTCGGGGATTTTTTTGTTCTCTGAAATATCACCAATGCTGATGCGGCTTTCATCTCCATTTTCAACCAGATACCTGACGGCTCTCAGTCCATATTCCCCTGCTTTAGTTAAACGAATCACAATATAACTCCTTGTCTCATTTACCAGTCAGATTTGCTACAACTGGGGGTTACACAATCAAACTACTATTTGTGAGAATATTACTCTTAATAG
>JABMQQ010000155.1 GCA_013202495.1 Fidelibacterota bacterium
AAAGCCGCTTTGTAGACTAAACCTACCGGAAGTATTTCCTTATCGCAAATACACCATCTTGATCGTCTTGCTATATGATCCAGCTTTCAATTGACAGAAATACACACCTGTACCAACGAGGGTGCCGGACTGATCCAAACCACTCCACAGTACTTCATAAAAGCCAGGGGGTTTAACTTCGTTTTGAAGTATTGTGATTTCACGACCCCTAACATCATATATAGTCAGAGTGACTGCGCATAATTCTGGTAAATCGAAGCTGATGGTAGTTGTTGGGTTGAAGGGATTGGGGTAATTGCGAATTAGTAAATTTTGAGGCTCGATCTTAGGATTTGTTACACTGATTGGGTGAATAGGTAAAAGATCATAGATAATCAGACCTTCAAAGCTGGCGGCGTTGTAAAGCAGCCCATTCGAATCAATAGTGATTCCACCTGCAAAATCGTATCGGTCGATTTGAGCAAGAATCGTAAATTCAGCACCATCAAAACTATAGGCTCTAATCCCGACATCACGAATTACTGTGACAATGGTCCCATTTGGTAACACTTCAACTCTTTCCATATTCCCCTCGGCCAGAGTGTCAGCAAGGTATTCAAGCGAATCATTATTGAAGTTAAATGCCCACAGACCAGCATCATGGTTAGCCGCATAAATGGTTCCATCTGGAGCCCGAGCTACATCAACTACTGCTCCGATTGTGTCAAATTGGGCAATAATTTCAAAATCATCCCCACTAAATGTTAGTAATGTGACCCCATAATAGTCCTGCGCGATCAATAGGGTATCTGGACCAATAACTTCAATGTTGTTAATCCCACTCCCTCCAGGTCCATCAAATACAGCCTGATTTACAAGCTGAGTCCCTTGTAGCTCATATGCCCAGATTCCCTCATTGATAGTTGAAAGAAAGATCACATCGTTGTTTGGATCATGGGTTACCCAATTGGCAAAACCACCATCATCCACATTGTCCATCTCCATCAGGTTGTCTCCATCAAATTGAAGAGCATCTATGCCACCAGAACGATTTCCAGCAATAACAATGCTTTCTGATAAAACAGTTAGGTCCATTACCATACCGCGATTATTATCAAATTGGGATATATACTCAAGGGTGTCACCATCGAAATGGTAAACGCCAATTCCAGCACGAGTCTCGGCGGTAAACACCATCCCTCCAGAACCTAAAGCAGCAGCTTGGGCAATACATTGCTCTCCATCGAAAGACTGCAGCACTTCAACGAGAATATCATCCTCGAGTGAATATTTTCTAAGACCATTAAACCCACAAGCAGCGATAATATGACCATCATTTGTTAGAGCAAGATCTTGAGCATTATAAGCGGATTCTGATTCACTCTGAAATACGAAGCTTGAGTCTTCCCAGCTGTAAACCTTCAGATTAGTGGTGTTGGCAACAATGATTCGACCACTACTTAGTGTAGTAACATCCAATGCTTCACCATTGGTTCTAATATTATCGAGCAAGTGAAAAACAGAATCCTGAAATGAAAACGCGTCAATTCCATTATTATGATTTGCAGTATAAATAATACCATTATCTGCTAGGTGAAATTGGTGAACATTGCCAGTTGATTGTGCATAGTCTATAAAGGTAAATGATGAATCATCAATGCTGTATGCGTTCAATCCTGCATCTTCCCCAGACACAAAGAGTAAGCTGTCATACGCAGTGGAGAGTTTAAGAGAACGACCATATATAGGTGTACTCAGTTTGAGGTTAAACTCAAGACCATTGAACTCGTATGCGTATAAACTATCGTTGTCAACAGCCAAATAGACAGTTGAATCAGGTCCAACGGCAACCCCGCTGGCTGAATATTGCGTTGGAATATGAGCTATGTTTTCGAGTAAATCGCCAGTCCATCTATATGCTCGCAGACCGTCTATACCGTTAGCCAGTAGAATCGTTCCATCCTGCATCACTGTGACATCCTGTGCAATTGCATCGATCTGACCATCATCTATTGAAGCAATTCGATCTATTGTTGAATCTGTAATTGTGTATGCGCGCAATCCAGCCTGACTTTTAGCTACATATAGTATGCTATCTGCTCCGTAGAATACATGCTCAGATTTCCCATACTGTGAGCTCCGTGCAACAGGGATAAACTCGTGACTATATTGGGCAATTAACTGAACTGCTAATAAAAGAAGAGAGAAACGGAATAATTGTCTGGTCATTTGTAGTCCTTAGTATTGTCCAATGAAAGCTTATTCTTTAGCTGCAACAATAAATATGCCAAGGGCAATCTTGCCGCATAGGCAAGTCACAAGAAAACCAATCGGTGATAGTATAGTGAAAAGTTAGTATCCTGAAGGTATACTTATTATTTATCTATAGGTATAACGAATCCTTTACGAAAGCAATTAGTGTGTCATCGTGGTATAAGATTTGCTGACATAAATTGACCTTAATTCCACCAATGTAATTCATCCCGTCATAAAGGGGGTTCGATGTATCGGTTTCTTCTGTTTTTGATTATGCCATTTACTCTTTATTGCCAAGTGTTAATTGACTACTTGGATATTGCCATTCCAGCTGAAACGTCTGTCCCAAAATACAAGTCGTATTCAGTCCAAATTCACACTGGCCTACTAAATGTGGATGAGGGCTACGGTCAAGCTGGGGGAAGAATAGGTATTGTTGACTTTCCATTTGCTCAAAATGGAAGAATGAAGTACCTGGAAACCAACCTATCAATTCAATATCACCCAGTCATAAATTCAATAGTAGCGGTGAAATTACCGATACAGCTAATGGCTTCTCTTGAATATGAGTTTCTCTTCAATAATCAAATCCAAAACATTGATCTGGACGGTTCTGAAGGACTTGGCGATATTGAGATAGGATATAAATATCTGCTTGCAAAAAAACCAGGAGAGCGCCAAGTATTCAGCGCAGATATAATCCTTCCAACAGGCGAAACCATTGATGACAATTCTGACATAGCCTTTGGTTCCGGAATGGGAGCCACGAGACTGAGGATCGGCTGGGCGGGCAATTTTCTTCACTACCAGCCAATTGGACTGAGAAATTCTGTTATCCTTAACTACGAATATTTTTTCCCAGAATCAAAAGAAGACGAGGATGACACCTGGACTGAGATACAAGGTGATGTCTTCAACATTGGGCTGGGATATTCATATCTCCTCGACAAGTTTTCTACCGGATGGCCTGTTGATCTTGGCCTTGGTCTAGACTGGGCATATCAATATCGAAGTAATGATATAATCGCTGGAGAAGAACAGGCCTTTACCCGCGGTTTTGGAGGTGTCATTAGACCAAAGATTGGTTTGGGATACCGTAGTGACAAGCTTGGCACTTTAACTTTCAATCTCTCAAAAGATTTTTCCACACATGGCCGCAATATTATGGCAGATCAGTTTCTCTCATTTGATATCTCATATAAGCCAAATTTAGAGAAACCTTCTGGCCTCTTATTGAGAGCAACGGATAGAAGTATATTGCAAGACAAGTATGCTTCAGTAGACCGCAAGAAAAAGAAAAAAGAGAAAGCAAACCAGAAACGGACAACGAGCAGGTCATTTACTCGTACAGAGAAACAAGATTCCCAACACCCAATCTTTAGACTTAAAAAGAATTCGGCAGGAAACGCCCCAACCTTCCAATATGAATATTATTCATATTCATATATAAATACTGAATCTTATCCAGATTCAATATTCTCAGTCCGCACTCTTGATCTTACTATAAAAGAGGATGTGTTCGAAGCATACGCTTCAGCGAATGCTGACTCAATCGACTGGCAATCTGCACTGGGAGTCACTGGATATACATTTGTTCCTCAACGCCAATTTGCATTGTCTATAGGCAATTTGACACCCTTTCAAATAAGTGGCGAACCTGTTTCAGAAGCAGATTCTTCATACAAATCCAATGTGGATCTTTCATGGGGATTTAACGACAAGATGGGGATTGGAATTTGCTTAACATCCGCACCACCTATGTTTTATTACGTTAGTGATAGTGTGGCCGTCGTTTCCGGCCTTCCACTTAATGAAGATAAATTATTATTTAGAACTTGGTATCGGTCTAGACATTCCGAGAAACTAAGAAGTGTTGTCGAATTAACCTATCAAGCCAGTATGGGGCATATGTCCGAGACTTCTTCACTTGTTGGTAGCGCTGCACACCAGTTAGAATTTGGCATCAAGGGTGGCGTTGACTATCTCGTCATGAAGAATACGTTCGCCTCGGCTCAAGCTGGGTTTGCCTTCTCACCTGAAGGTGAGTATCAAGAAAGATTCCAATTCTCAGAAATGGGAGTAGAATTTGACACTACTATCTCTGTGGGCGCCAACCCCGGCAATGAATTTCTATTGTCAACTCAAATAGTTAGATCTGGAAAAGTAAGATCCTATCAGCGCATGCTTACTGTTATCCCATCATTGGGAATTGAAATGCAGCTAAGAGCAAGAGGTTCTGAAGCTTTTGATGGTCAGGATATACCTAATTCAGATGGATACTTAGTGACTATCACTCCGAAAATTGGTTTATTTGGAGAAATAAAACGTTTCAGGAGTCTCCCCTTGAGGGTGAAAATGGGATATACGATTCCGATTTCATATGATCGCTATCCAGCTATCTCTGGAGCACAAATTGAAATTATTATGAGGGGCAGTTTAAAAAGCTTTTTCACCCAAATCTTGGAGATGACAGAATGAAACAGAACTTGATTAAAGCCCTCTACATCACAATTGCAATAATCTTATGGATGTCGACTCTCTTAATGAGTTCTTGTGCTGTTCATAATAGTATGGATGCGGAATATAGAGATAATCTCAATAAAATCGTTTCAAACGGAGAACAGCCGGCACTTTTTTTTAATCTCGAGGACACAGACATTTTACGTCATGGCCAGAACAGAGTCACTGTCTATGAAAATATTGGCGGACCTGTCATGTCATATACTCTAAAAAACAAATCCACCGAATACAGACTTGAATTATATGACCAGACCCTTCCAAGTGCTGTCAGTCTTTGGGCAGGAGTGGTTGGAGAAGCTTCTTATAGCATGAAAACAGGCATCCTCTCTGGTAATATCGGCTTGGCTGGTGGATTAAAGAAGGATGAGTACTTCAGAAAGTATCTAATGATTTATGCTGATGATGTACTCTGGCAGTGGGGAACCTTTGAATCTCTTTCTAAGACTGGAGATCCTAACGTGGAGGCAATCATCACTCAAGGCACTGAAATCATCGATGATTTCATAAGATTAGCAATTGAGAGAAAGAAGCGAAATACCATTGTAAGTTATGGAGCGTTTCTGATCTCTTTAATTGCAGCCACTACCTATCTAACTTCAAGTATCTAACCCTCAGAGACGGAGCAAATAGTGAATAAAAAAGTAGTATTAAGCTTTCTTCTTTTCGCCACCCTCTTTTCATGTGCATCTGAACAATCAATATTTCATGGTGTAGATGGCATCAGGGTGAATATGTCAAAATTAGCAGTCAAGGAACTCCTTAAGAAGCCTAAGGATGTGCACTCAATGGGCACCAATAGAGAGATATATGTATACACAAACCTCAACCACTATACTGGCCAGGACGAGTACTATGTGTATATGGAAAATGATGCTGTACAATTCTTCGGAATGATCCACGAATTTCTCCGACATCCCAATGAGGACCTCAGAGAGATTGGTGCATTTATAGTACGGACCCGACTGCAGGATGAAAAATATTTTAGCAGCTCAATGGCAGTACTCAATATGAGGATGAGCCAGAAGGCAGTAATCGAATCTCTAGGCGAACCACTAATGAAAAACTCGATTCTCATATCAGAAGAGAGTGGAGCTGAATATACATTTCTCATTTATACAAACCTGATATTCAATGATGAGTTTCCTACACTCTTATCCTTCTCTGATGAGAAACTGATGTATTGGGGTCTATTTGAAGATTTTCATAAAAGCCTCAACCCTGTTGACAACGCCGTTGGCCATGCGGCTTCTCGATTATATCGTGAGAAAACTATGGACAGGATAACAAATTTTTAATGATGATTTCTATCAACCCTTCAATGTAAAGTCATTCTGGATATTTCCAGGGGTTGTGAAGAAGGGCAATTGACTATATATCAAATGGTCAGTTCATATATAGATTAATCATTTTATGTTGGTTGCTCTACGAAACTTTTAGCTCTGTATACTTGGGCGGTATCCCGAATGTATCCCATTCTTGATGTGAGTCAGCTCTAAGCCTCGTATAGTGCGTTCAGCTGGTTTTGTAGCGTTTACTTTGGAAGAAATGGTAAAGGAGCGGGAGAGAGATCTAAGCCTCGGTACATCTCGAATGATATCGTAA
>JABMQQ010000156.1 GCA_013202495.1 Fidelibacterota bacterium
CCATAGGAATTGTTCTCGGCGGTGTCATCAGTCTGGACATCTTTGGTGCCTGGTTGACTGAGGATGCCTGGCAAGGCATGGGCGCCTTATCTGGATCATGGATTGGCGGGAGCTCCAACATGGTTGCCGTGGGAACATCTATTGGTGTCAGGGATGAATTATTTGGAGTCATGATCATTGTAGATACCGTTGTTGGGTATGGCTGGATGGGGATTGTCATATTCATTTCGGCTTTCCAGACCAGGTTGGATAAATGGAATAAGGTTACCTTCTCACCAGTGAGTGAGCTTAGTGATCACCTGGCAAATTCAGACCATCAAAAAAAAGAAGTTTTAACATTTCCAGGTCTGATCTATATGCTGGTGATTGGAATAGGTCTCGGCTATGTGTGTCTTATCGCCGGTGAATATCTCCCAGATCTAGGTAAGGTTGTCACCAGTTTTGGCTGGACAGTAATCCTGGTTTCCATTGTTGGATTGGGTCTCTCATTTACACCAGTTGCAAAGCTGGAAAAACAGGGCGCATCACATCTTGGAAATATCTTTTTGTACATATTGCTGGCAACCATTGGAGCCAAGGCTGATCTAAGATCCATTACGGAGGCGCCTATGTTTCTTATGGTGGGTGTCATGTGGATAGCGGTTCATGCAACCGTGTTGTTTAGCGTAGGCCGTCTGCTAAAGGCGCCCATGTTTCTCATTGCCACCAGCTCTCAGGCTAATATTGGCGGTGTGGTGACTGCGCCTATCGTTGCCTCTGTCTACCAGAAAGGCATGGCACCAGTTGGATTGCTCATGGGTGTCCTGGGAAACATCCTCGGTTTGTATTTTGGTTTTCTGACTGCCCAGCTCATGGAGTGGGTGAGTAGGCTTTAAAATCTATGTCTGGTGTAGTAATCACCTTTGGCTTTGATCAGCCGTCGGTTTCAGATCCAGGACATTGAGCTCGTCGAAATGTCCAATGCTATGGCGAAACAACCGGGGTTTCGATGGGGCTCTGCCTAAAGGCTACGACCCCACTTGCAAGCTCAACTGCTGGTTTGAGGATGGACATTTCGACGAGCTCAATGTCCGTAGCTGGCTGTATCCCCAGGTTTAATTTCCTTATTGTCAAATACCTATAACCCTGTCTTTCAAATCCCTGTAAAAATCTTATACTAATTCATGAATCAGTGGGATTTCCAACAAGGCACACCGCGAATGAAATTTGGCCCCAGTAAAATGGGTGAGGGAGTACGGCAACTCCTTATAGCCAATGTGGCGGTCTTCATGCTCAGTCAGATTATGGGCATGGGTATCTGGGCCGGCTGGTTTGGGCTGAACCCCCACGATGTTATTTTTGGCCTCCGAATCTGGCAGCCCTTCACCTATATGTTTTTGCACGGTGGTTTCTGGCACATCGCCATGAATATGCTCATGTTATGGATGTTTGGTTCAGAGCTGGAGAATATATGGGGTCGTAAGGAATTTCTCAGATTCTATATCGTGACAGGCGCAGGAGCAGGTGTTTTTTCTCTGGTTCCATATTTTATAGGCGTTCTCTCGGGATACAGGGGCACGATTCCCTCCATCATTGGAGCCAGTGGAGCCATCTATGCCATTTTGCTGGCCTATGCCGTGACCTATCCCGACCGCAAAGTGTTGGTCTATATGTTGGTTCCCATAAAAGTAAAATATCTCATGCTCATCATGGGTTTTATGACTTTTGCATCTGTTGGGAATGGCGATGGAATCAGCCATATAACTCATCTGGGTGGCTTGGTAGTGGGCTGGTTTTTTCTGAAGAGAAATGGTCGCTACCGAGGTCTGAATATTCCATGGAGACAGTGGCTGGGTCGGTTTAGCAAAATTCGCATTGTGAATAATGATACCCCGGGGAAATCGGGACCTTCTGCCTCAAAATCACAGCAAAAAGGTTGGCATCGCGTCAGAAGTGAAACCGAGTTAAGAAAAGAGATGGACGCGCTGCTGGATAAAATCACCAGAGTCGGTTATGAAAAACTCAGCAACACCGAAAAAGAACGTCTGCTGGAATTGTCTTCCCAACTGTCAGACGATGGGGATGGTCTAGACTAACCTATCGGCTTCACTGCCCCCGCTCAAAACTTCTATTGAACCACAATATCTATGAGTGCTGTAACATCACTTATATTGATGTCAAAATCATGGTTGATATCTGACAGATAAAAGGTCACTGGATCGGGAATGCCCAGACCTATGATGCCCTCAATAAGCACAACCACATCAAGAATATTGACTAGCTCATCATCATTGATATCTGGAGGTTCAGGCAAGGGCGCTGCATAAATAGGCTCGAAGAAAATCTCACCACCACCTTCTTCGTTGTCGTATAGCGTGGCATCGACTTCAGAAATATCCAGGCCAAGCCAATAATTGTTCTGAGCCATAATGGGGGAGGAGGTACCATTCCAGATGTGCCAGGTCTGCCCATCAAAGGTGTTGTCATCGAATAGGTTGAGACCATCATCTCCTGGATAGTCATTGACCATATCGCCCAGGTTGGGGGAGGCACCATTGATCACAGAAACGCCATAATAATTGCCACCGATATAATTTCCCATGACGATACCAACAGAAGATCCATAACCGGCATAGATACCTGCACCTGAGTTAAAATTGCCTTCCTGATAGTTGGCCACGATAACATTATCCAGGATATATGCAGGAGAGTTCACAACGGTAATTCCAGTAAAATTACCCCGTATAAAATTGCCTCTTAATACAGGCGCAGCTATTGAGGTCAATGACCAGACGCCCACACCCTGACCATGATTATTATCGATGATGTTGTTCTCAATAACCTGTGGTGAACAAGAGTCGATGAATAGGGCGGGATGGTTATGGTCTACCCTAGAATTTCCAGTGAGTGTGTTGCCAGTGATAACTACAAGGTCGGTTTGAGAGACTTTGATTCCATAATTCCCGCTGTTGGTTATGTGTGAATCCTTAATAAAGGATGAGTCTGAGCCATAGAAAGAAACACCTGTCGATTCCGAATTGCTTATTGTACAGTTTTCAATCAATCCGATGCCCTGCCAGAATGTGATTCCTTCAGTCAGATAATCAAACTGACATTGATTGAATCTAACGTGTCCTCCACGGCTAAAAATGCTGCCAGCATGATAGAAACTGGAACTGTCAGCATACAGAGTCCCCTCAATTCGGAATTCATGATTCATACCAAGCTCAATCAAACAAGAGGGCTCAATAGTAAGAGTGTCTCCCACGAGAACAATGATGTCAGCAGTCAAAACATAAGGGCTGTCTGTTGAAGTCCATGTGCCACTAACACTCCCGCTGACCTGGGTTTGAGCCGTCAGGCTGCTGAGAAATGAAAGCAGAATAAGTATATTGATACGCATAGTAATTCCTTTGTTGGTGAGGGAAGTTAAATCAATTCAATTACTTTTAATCAATCAAATGGATAATATTTTGAGCACGCATAAAACAGAATCACGGAGAGTTAAATGATTGATATTAGTTCAGAGATGCAGGAACAGTATAGTGTGGATGGGTACATCCGGATCCCCAATGGGGTGGATGCGGAAAGTCTTGGGCAGCTTGCAGTTGAACTCCGTGACCTTATGGCAAAGCTTAATCCCAATTCTGATCCCCTTGAATTTCGCTCTACCTACAAACGGGCTTTTACCCAGGTCACCAATCTGTGGCAGAAATCTGATATGGTCAGAGATTTTGTTTTCAGAAAAGATCTGGCGGAGATTGCATCCAAAATAATGGGGTTCAGCCGTGTGCGACTCTACCATGATCAGGCCTTGTTTAAAGAGGCTGGGGGAGGAGCAACCCCCTGGCATGTGGATCAGGTTTATTGGCCCCTGGATACAACCAACACGTGCACCTTCTGGATTCCCCTTCAGAAAACACCCTCAGAGATGGGGACACTGTCTTTTGCCAGGGGGAGTCATTTGAAAACTGAGGGGAGAGAGATGGTTATCTCCGATGCCAGTGAGACCTTCTTTTCTCAATATGTGCAGGACTCTGGTTTTGAAGAAAGTGCAGATGAGTTCGAACTTGGTGATATAAGTATTCATTCGGGATGGACAGTCCACCACGCCGGTCCTAATCTTACAGATCAAACTCGAGAAGTCATGACCATAATATATATGGCTGCTGACACCCAATTGTTGCAATCACCGAGCAAAACCCAGTATGTGGATCGGGATGCTTTTACACCGGATGTACAGCCAGGTGAATCCATTGACACCTCGCTCAATCCCATCCTATATGTAAAAAGCTAACCCTCTGTTGTTTCACCTTTAGGTTCACCGCGCTCGGCTGGAGCTTCAGGCTTGTTGCCAGGTGATCCTGGCAGTTGCAAGGTCGAGAACCAATCTATCTTTCGGGTTAGATACATCACCAGACTCAAAATACTAAACAGTCCAATGCTGCCAATCATCAGGGCCAGATCCTGTAATTGTAAGACGATGTATAAATAGGCGTAAAGCAGAACCAGAATGAGAAAAATGATTCCAGTCTGCAGCTTATCCTTCAAGACCCCCTTGGTATAGCTGGTGATCAAACCTATGGTGGCAACGCTGGAAATCAGATAAGCATATTTAAAGGCCATCTGCTCTGAAAAGGATAACAGGAGGGTATAAAAGACGAGAAGTGAGAAACCGATGAGTAGATACTGAATGGGGTGGATCAATTTTTTGTTCAATAATTCAATCATAAAAAATGACAGAAAGGTCAAACCAATGAACATGAATGCGTACTTTGCAGTCCGCATATTTTTCTGATATTCATCGACGGGAACCAGCAATTTTACACCGAAGGTTGATGCATTTATTTGGTTATTGCTTCCCGTCCATTTCTGAGAAAAGTTCCGGTTGAGATGAAGGATTTTCCAGTCGGCATCAAATCCCAGTTGTGAGGTTTCATGCTGGGTAGGTAAAAAGTTTCCCACGAAGCTCGGGTCAGGCCATGTGGAATTCAAATTAACCGTCGTTTCTTTGCCCACAGGAGCGAACAGAAGTGACTCACTTCCATTTAAATTCAGATCAAAGGAAAAGACCATCTCTTTATTTGAATAGACAGTATCAAGGGGAATGCTGACCCCGGAACTGAGAATATCATCCGTTTCAATGCCAGGTTGAACCTGGATTTTTTGACCATTCACTTCAAAGGTGATCAGGTCGTTGAGCCCCTTCATGTCAGAGATACCCAAAGAGATAAAGGCATCGCTCCAGACAAAATCCTCAGGAGCCACTTTTAGATCCTTTATGGATATGGGTTTAAAAGCGCCTGATACATTAAGCACTGATTTATAGAGAATAATTTCATATATACCCCGCTTCCGAACCTCGGGTAATAGCTCACCATTAATCTGAAGTTTTTCTGGCAAAAAGTGGGCATATCCTATTGTCGGAATCAGTCTGTTTGAGGCATCTTTTTGATGGTATTTGTAAGGAACAGAGAGGAAGGGTCCATTTATGGTTTGTGATTCTCCCCACTTCTGGTTTACCTCAGCAACAGCGCCATCTCTTCTGGCCTGTCTTTCATGAATGAGAGATTGGACCATAAAAGAGGGGATGAGTAAGACCAGGACTAAAAAACCAATGATAACCAGCCGTGCGCTGATCGATTGTTTTACCCAGGTAGTCTGCATAAAAACCTCCCGTTAAAAATTTGAAGGATACGACGTGTTAACGTCGAGATTTCAATGCTTGTTCCTAGGGAGGGAAAGAATAATGAATATCTAAGCGGACTTTGCCCCCAGTATGTCATCAATAGTGAGTTTGTATTTGACTTCATCCAGATAACTACCCCTAGCAGTTTTGACCTGCGTCTCTTCAAACACCCGGCCCCCCAGTGATTCAGCAATCTTGCGACTTGGAATACTGGCTCGGTCTACTGGGTAGATCAAGTAATCCAGATCTAAATTCTCGTAAGCCCAGACTGCCAGGGCTTGAATAGCTTCCTGGCCGTATTTGTGTCCGTGGGCTGATTTTTTGATCCAGATGCCCAACTCTGGTGTTCGATGTCTTCCTTCGCCATGCAAACCACAGCAGCCCAGAAACTCATCCCCAGCTTTAAGTGTGATGGCGAGAACAAGATTCCAACCTCTGCGCATGCCTACCAGAGAATCGTTAATAAACGCCTTGGTCTCTTCAATTCTTTCAGCCGGTTTGGGAAGCATATACTGGATGATGTCGTCATTGAATTCTCGAAAAATATCCTCACTGTAGGGTTTGAGGCTGGTCGTAAGCTTAAGTCTTTCGGATGAGATTTCAATATCTGTGAGATCAAGCGGCTCTGTTGTTTTGAGATCAAAGGGGTGCATGCATTCCTCGCGATTAATATTCAGGTCTGAAGTTATTAAGAAGGTACCTGAGATATGAGGGCTAAATATAGGTGAGACAAAGAGGATAATATCTGTCCTTTTATTCGATAGGGTTCAGTCTATATTGAGCAAAATGGGGATATCCTTTATACATTTATGAATATTGACTTTAAAAACATCATTCAAGAATTGAAGCGCCGTAGAGTATTTCGGGTTGCCGCCGTGTACTCAGGTTTTGCCTTTATCGTTTTTCAGATTATCGATGCAACTTTTGAAACACTTGGAATTCCCACTTGGCTCGGGAAATACACCATTGTTGCCCTGGTATTAGGGTTCCCCATTGCTGTTGGTTTAGGCTGGGCTTTTGACATCACCGACAAGGGTGTGGTAAGGACAAAAGACAAGCCCATTGAACACGACTCCCGGAAGCCCTTTGTTGGGAATATCTCCCTGAGTATTGTGGCTATGATTGCTATCATTCTCGCTGTATGGGGTTGGATGAAAACCCCTGAAGTGAGATCCGAGGGTTACCAGTCCATCGCCGTCTTACCCTTCGATAATTACATGGGTGATGCATCCCAGAGCTATTTTGTAGATGGAATGACTGAAGCAATTATCGCTGAGTTGGCTCGCCTCAAGGGTCTTCGGGTCATATCCCGAACCTCTGTAATGCGTTACCGTGACACCGAAAAAAGTCTGCCAGAAATCGCAGAAGAGTTAGGGGTGGATGCCATTGTAGAGGGATCCGTCCTGAAAGCTGGGAATGATGTTCGGATCACAGCCCAGTTAATTGATGGTCTTTCGGATGAACATCTTTGGGCCAATAGTTTTGATAAAAGCCTGAATCAAATTTTAAGCTTACAGCGTGATGTTGCCGGTGCGATTGCAAAACAGATCAGGTGGACACTCAAACCAGAAGAAGTGGAATATTTTACAGCGACAGAACCAATTAATTCTGAAGCCTATGAACTTTATCTGAAGGGGTGGAATCAGAGATTGCTGGAAACGGAGGCTTCTTTGAAAAAAGCCATGAATTATTATGGGGCCGCGATCTCCCTGGATTCAAATTTGTATCAGGCACATGCTGCCAAGGTAGTCACACATTTCCTGTTAAGACGGCAGGACGGCGTGAAGCACACCAAGGGGGCTGTTGATAAAGCCCTTGAATTGGCACCAGATGCCGCAGAAACTCAGATGGCTCTGGCAATGTATAATCAGCTTTTTGCCTTTGATGTAACGGGGGCTCAGAATTCCTTCGAACGGGCAATAGAAATTCGTCCCGGAGACGCAGAAATACGGCGAGAGTATGGATTGTTCCTCATGCGGATGGGCTTGTTTGAGGAATCACTGGTACAACTCGAAATAAGCAAAGCGTATGACCCATTATCTCCCCTAAGCTTAAGAGACTTAGGAATGATTTATATCAGGCTTGGCCGTGGGCAGGAGGGTATTGATCTTATTAATCAGAGTTTAGAATTAGCGCCTGATAAGGCCATGGCTAAAACGTATCGAGCTATGGGCTTGCTTAGCCTCAACCAGGTTGACGCTGCAAATTCAGAATATAATACAATAGTAAAAAATCATGAAAAACATCCACGGGGGAAAACACTTGCTGAAATACGATCGGGACAGGGTGCCGAACTTTTACATTACGCGGATTCTATGTTGCATGAAATTGACAGCTCAAACTATTTTCTGCAGTCTCTTCTAAATGGATTGGCAGGTGACATCGATAAGGCGATATACTTCTTTGAGAAAAGAGTGGCTGTAAAAGATCCAATGCTAATATTCGTGAATGAAGATCCGGTCTGGGATCCTATACGGCACCGACCGGAATATAAGCAAGCCTTGCTCGATTTGGGTTTTCCCGCAGATCAACCTGAGTCATTTTCTGATATGCTAGATGGGCTCTATGGACCTGTGTCTAAGGAATAACTAACAGCCTTACACAAATCTCAACTCCAGAGAAACGCCGAGACCTTTTTACCCATTATCGTTTTGTTAAAAACCAGCTCTGCTGGCGGTGAATCGTATCCAGCTGCACCATAGCAAACATGCAGAGGCAACAAATGCTCTTCTCGAGGGTGACAATAGCGTGCCTGGGGTGCCTGGGACCAGTTGATCAATTCATGATCCCGTTCATCAGGCGTAAGTCCCTCTGAACAACAGGTCTTAACCAACCAGTCATCAAAAATTTCGTCAGGTCGGTTTTCGCTTAGGCCTCCGGACATGAGTGCTCGCATATTGTGAAAAGACATCCCAGATCCTACGATAAGGACATTCTGTTCCCTCAGAAAATTGAGTGCTCGCCCAAGGGCAATATGTTGTGCCGGGTCTAAACCCTTGATGAGTGAGATTTGAAAGCAGGGGATATCAGCCTCGGGAAAGATTAGCTTGAGTGGGATAAAGAGGCCATGGTCAAAGCCACGCTGCCCATCCATTGCGGGTTTGAAACCAGCTTTTTCCAGTTCGCCGTCAATCACTTTTGCCAATTCTGGTTGCCCGGGAGCTGGATAGGTGATCTTGTAGGTCTCAGGTGGAAAGCCAGAATAATCATATAACATTTCAGGATTCTCAGCTGTTTGAATGGTTGGTTGTGATTCCTCCCAGTGGGCACTGATTACAAGAATAGCCTCGGGTTGTCCGAGACGTGAACGAATATTTTTCAAGAAATCAGTGACATCTTTGTGTGAGGGATCTCCTATGAGAGGTAGGGGGCCACCACCGTGTGGTAGATAGAGCACAGGCATTATTGTTACTTCCTGAGTATAGGCTTGTGATTCAGTATTTATGTGAAACGAAGAGGGGCGCTATCACTCGGCTGAGGACCGGCCCTTTTTCTCTTTGGCTTTATCTTTTTTGAGCTGTCGCTTTTCCTTGATAGAATGCTTCGCTGGTTTCTTAACTTTCTTTTCACCTTTATCTTTACTACCCTTGTCACCCATGAAAAAGATTCCTTATGATGTACGATACAGAAGGAACCCTTTATGGAGAAAAACCAACCAGACAGTCTGGGGCGGTTCCCTTGCTATCATTTTGCGTTAATGTAAATTACATGAAAACAATTAACTAGGACTGTATAAGGCTGATAAATACCTGGATTGCTTACTGGTTTTTAAAATAATCTGGCATATCAGGTTTATGCTTGGCCTGGAATAAGCCTACAAGAAATCTTCCCGTGATGGCGTATATCACAAACATAGCGAGAGCACCAAGAAGAATACCATCTTGTTTGATGGACATGATGTCGTATTGATAATGATATATATTACCGGCTATTGAAACATTAACCAAAGCATAAAGCAGGTTGCCCAGAGCTGAAAACCCGAATAGGCTCAAGAATCGGAGACGAATAATTCCAAAAATCATATGGGGCATGGCATTCATCAAAAACAAGCCTATCAGAAAATCTAATATGTTGAGTTTCATAGCTACTCCTGTATCTGTTCAGTTAATGAGTCAGACCTGGGGCTTTTTAGTTGAGCTTCACGGTCCCCTGCTTTCATTGTAGAATACTATTTAGAGCAGATATTCCAACCCGATAATCCAACTGCGAGTCGCGCCTGGAATGACACCAAATTCATCACCTCGCTGCCAGTAATTCACATCAAAAACATTTCTGATTTGCAGCTTAGCTTTCACCTCATGAAGACCAAGCTTGTATTTATAAGCAGCGTTTATATCAGTGATAAATGCCTCTGGCAAGGTGGCCGAGATCTCATCATCATCAGTGAAATACAGATCGTCTGAACCAGCACCAATAAGGACAGGATCGTTGTTTTCGAGAATATATAGATCACGAAAATAGCGCATGAAAATAGCCCCGGAAAATGCCCGGCCTGAATATCCTATGGAGTTGTTCCAGATGAGCTGAGGCATCCCTACATCATATCGGGTGCCGTATTTAGTAACAAAATTTCGGTGGAGCGCTTGTTCAAAGCCACCTTCGTCCCACTGTCCATTGTCATTTGCATCATCATAATCCTGATCAGCAACAGCAGTATTTGCATAAAGTTTTTGAGCGCCGGCAGTTCCCTGGGGTTCACCCCAGGTATTCCTACTCTGACTAAGCGAGGATTGAAAATTCACGCCATTGGGAAGTTGAAGACTCCCAGAGAATTCCAGTCCAGTATAACGGGCATCACCAACTGGAACATAGGTGTGGCCAGCATAATCATAACCTGGAGTATTGGCCTTCTCTGGAATTGTGATCTGCATAAGCTTGCCGGCAAAGTCAATGTTATAGTAAGTCAAGCCAAACGATAAAGGGGTCGTTATGGAATTTAGCGTATAGTTTAAACCGATTTCAAAATCTTTGGTCTTTTCAAGCTCCAGCTCTTCCTGGGGTGCCCCATAACCATAGAAGTGCTTGATCTCCGGCTCCTTCACCCCGATACTGTAGTTGGTGTAGGCACTGAGCTCTGGTGTTAGACGATATGAAAGACCCACTCTTGGTGTGACGTATTGAAAAGCTTTGGAATAATCCCAGAGACTGTATTGCACAGGAACTTCAGCAGTCAATGTGTCATTATCATCATCCCAGAGAGCCGTTCCTTCCCAGGTTTCTCCACCATGAGTTGAGAGTGCTTGAGAATCCTGATTAATCGGATAGTTATTATTACTGGGGACATCCTCCTGAACCCGGAAGCGAATATGGGAAGACTGAATGTTGGTCATGAGTTGAAATTTGCCAAATTGCCAAAGTGCGTGTCCAAAAACAGTGGTTTGTGGCTTGGTCGTTGTAAAATCATAAAAAAGATCACTCTCATTAAGAGGATGGGTAATACTTCCTATGGGTACTCCAACGTTCTCCTTACCAAAAGTATTCAAGACTTCTCCAGCGTGACGTGCAGTCCAGCGTCTTGACTCCAGTCCTAGTGAAACATCATGAATGCCGAGTTTGGTGGAAAACGATGACAGAACCCCGATCTGGTTAAAATCAGAATAATAGCGATACTCAAAAACCTGATCGCTAAACCAATAGCTACCGGTATTAATTTGGCTATAGTCATACACTCCATTTGTCTGACGGGGGATGTACCAGGCTGGATATACATCATCACTATAGTCTAACCCTTTGGTAATAAAGGCTGTGGTTGTCAGCTTGGAGTTGGGGCTGAGATACCAGTTGTGATGCAGCTCTAGTTGCGGACGATGTGAGATATTGCTGTTCAGACTCGCTCGATCACCGGCAATAGTGTAACCTCCAACCTGATTGTTTGGAGACGCACCGATCTGTGAACGCATGAAAATGGCATCCAGAAGAGTTGTCTGATTTTGTCGATCTGATTCTGAAAGATCTACTTCGGCAACATGGACATTGCCATTAAATGCGGACCCAAAACCGTAGGCGGAATAGCCCCAGCCATCCAGTTTCAGACTGTCATGGGAAAATTGATCAGGTCGAGCATAACTCGCCGCGCTCAGGCTGGCTTTGGCCAGGGTATGAAACTGGGGAGACCCATGTAGAATGGCCTTGAAAATATGTTCCGCTCCCACCATTTGTGTAAACGCCAGATAATACTGAACGCCCTTGTAATAACTATTGTCACGCCACCCCGATCCTTCCAGATATCCCAGATTTACAAGAAACGAACGCTGATTTTGTAGGAGACCTGAATCGTGACTTAGACTAAACTTTCTAATACCATACTGGCCCAAAGTGAACCGAGCTTTGGTCGATTTTTGTGGGCTGGCATCCAGTGTGACAATATTGATAGCCCCGCCAATCGCCCCTGTTCCGTATAGCGAGGTTCCAACACCACGCTGAATTTGGATAGCTTGTGTTGCTTCAGGTAAGGCACTCCAACTGGACCAGGGAACCTCTTTGGTCTCAGGATCATTCACGGGAATGTTGTTCACCAGAACCTGAAGGCGTTTCTCGTCGAATCCGCGGATCATGATTTGAGAGTCCCCAAAACCTGAACCACCATCGTTGGTAACATAGACCCCAGGCTCCTGTACGAGTAACGTAGGAATATCTTGAACCGTGTGTTGCTCTGCGATTTCCTCTGAATTGAGAGTGCTGTGAGTTATCGGTGAATTAATTGAAGTGACCATAGTTCCACTCACAGTAATCTCAGAAAGCTGGATAATGGTTGCTGACAGGACAATGGTTAAATCGGTTTGGTTGGGAATCTGTATTGGGAATCTTTGGCTTGTATAACCCATGGATGAGATCTTCAGGGTGTGTGGGCCGTGGGGGAGATCATCCAAAATAAATTTTCCCTCACTATCAGAAGATGTTCCGATATCAGTACCGGCAACGAGGATATGAACATTGGCCAGGGCTTGCAGCTGATCATCAATGATTTGACCAGATAGCCCCTCGGCCGAGAGGGTAAGTGGAAGGGATAGCAGGATTATTATGAAAAAGAATCCTGCCAGACTTTGGTTGTTGGAAAGCTTATTCAAGATAGTGACATCCGATACTCTTTTTGTTGGTCCAGGCAGCAGTAGTAATGATCAGAGCAGAACGAACGGCATTCCTGAGCCCAATCAGACTATCTGTGATCCGAGTTTCACGATAAAATTCTTCGATCTGAAATTCCAGGCTTCTCAGCTCATTCCAGGCGCGTTTCAGACGTTTAGGTGTTCTGATTAATCCCACATAATTCCACATGATGTGCTGGATGGAACTCATATCCTGTTGAATCAAGGCCAGGTCAGGTAAATGACCATCAGCAAGCTGCCACCTCGGGATAATATTTTCATGAAGTAATTCAACCTCACTTAAATGTTGTTTGATATGCTGCGCAACACGTTGTCCCCAGACCAAACCCTCCAATAATGAAGCGCTACCTAAGCGATTGGCACCGTGAAGACCAGTACAGGAAACCTCACCTGCTGCATAAAGCTGAGAAATTGTTGTGCGACCCCAATCATCCACCCAGACGCCCCCAACAGAATAATGAGCGGCTGGAACCACAGGTATGGGCTCAGTTGTAATATCCACACCATACGAAATCAATTGCTCATAAATCGTGGGGAAATGATCTTTAATTTTATGTGGAGCCATATACGAGGCTAAATCCAGATAAACATTTCCAACATCCTGTTCCAGCATGATCATGTGAATGCTGCGAGCCACAATATCTCTGGGAGCCAGATCTTTCCACACAGGGCTGAAACGCTCCATAAAAGGGTTCCCTTTAGCATCCAGGAGTATTGCACCAGCACCTCTGACAGCCTCACTGATGAGGAAATTTGGAGCATGTCGATGATGAAAGGTCGTGGGGTGAAACTGAACAAATTCAGCATTTGTCACCCGGGCATTGGCACGATAGGCCATTGCCAAGCCATCTCCTCGGGCACCGCTTGGATTACTGGATTTTAGAAAAATATTGCCCAATCCTCCTGTCGCCAGAAGCGTGAATTTAGCCAGACATCGAACCACTTCACCGGTTTCCTGATTCAAGGCATAGGCGCCGACACAAGATTGGGGTGCATACATATAGTTGGGATCAGAGCTGTGATGAGAAGGGGTGATCAAATCAATTGATGTATGCCCTGTCAAAATGGTTACGCGAGGATGTACCTTGACTGCTCTGATCAATTCGATCTCGATGGCTTTTCCAGTAATATCGGTAGTGTGAAGGATGCGCCTGGATGAATGAGCCCCTTCCTGGATCAACGAAAAGGAACCATTTGGCTCACGGTCAAAGGGAACGTTCAGTTTATCTATAAGTATCCTTTTGACAAGGCTGGGACCTTCATTAGCTAGCAGCTTGACGGCGGTAGGATTGTTGTAATTGACACCTGCTTTAAACAGATCCTGAGCCAGGGCTTCAGGGCTATCAGATTCGCCCTGATATATAATGCCCCCCTGGGCGTAGAAGGTGTTGCTTTCCTGGGGCTCTTCCGCCCGAGTGATCAACAGAACATTTACATCCTGATCAGCCAGTTCCAGGGCAGCAGTAGCTCCAGCTATACCACTTCCAATAATAAGAACATCACTTTGATAAAGTTCAGGCATTTTTTAGCCAATAGCGATCATGCGCTCAACCGCCTGTCTGGCTCGATCCCTGATAGGAGAGGGTACTTCCACGACATAGCGTGTTTGTTTCAATGCCTCCAGTGTATCCTGGAGTGTTATTTCGTTCATGTGGGGACAGCGGATGTTGCACATTCTCAACATCTCTTTATCGGGATGGGCAGCTGCAATATTATCACCCATGGCGCATTCCGTAAGAACCAAATACTGAGAAGCTTTGCTCTCATCGACGGCTTTAATAATCTGATTGGTACTGCCTGCAAAATCAGAAGCATTTAAAACCTCAGGACTGCACTCAGGATGAGCTAAAACCATAACGTCAGGGAATTGTTTTCGGGTCAATTTTATATCTTCTACTGAGAATTTCTCGTGGACCTCACAACGAGCATTCCAGCCGATCATCTGATAATCCAATGCGGTGGAAGTTCCTCCAGTATGATTTGGAAAGATGATATGCCGACCCGTTTCGGCAGCCACGTTTCTGGCGAGGTACTCATCAGGCAGAAAGATTACAGTTTCCGTGCCAAGTGATTCAACCACGGCGGCCGCATTGCCAGATGTACAACAAATATCGGATTCAGCTTTAACATCGGCGTAGGTATTTACATAACTGACAACAGGAACACCGGGATATTGCTTCCTCAATTGTCTGACATTTTCTGCAGTGATGCCTTCTGCCAGAGAGCAACCTGCCTTTTCAGCAGGGATCAGCACGGTTTTGTCAGGATTCAAAATCTTGGCTGTCTCTGCCATAAAACGGACACCACAAAACACGATAATATCCTTATCTGTGGTAGCAGCCTTGCGGCAAAGATCCAGCGAATCTCCCTGAAAATCGGGTATTGTGTAAAATAATTCAGGACTCATATAATTATGCCCCAGAATCACAGCATTCTGCTCCTCCTTCAATCGAAGAATTTCATGGGCGAGACGAGCTGCTTCCTGGATCTCAAAATCAAGCAGCATGGATCCAACCTTGTTATCTAAGAGTTGAACTAAATCTTGATGTGATAGACTAGTCAAAATGAGAATTCCTTTCCAGCAACTATGGGCTTGTAATGAGTAATGAAATATCAAGGGCTTTAACAGAATGTGTCAATGCACCGATGGAGATATAGTCCACACCCGTTTCAGCAATAGAAACAATATTTGAAGCATTCACATTCCCGCTGGCTTCAAGAGGTATACGACCAGCAACTCGACCACATGCCTCAGCCATATCTTCTAGAGACATGTTGTCCAACATGATCTGCTGAATGGGATAATTCAGAGCTAATTCTAACTCCTGGAGATTCTTAACCTCCACCTCAATAGCTATTTGAGCAGGACGCTGATTCAAAACGGATTCGATTGCTACCGTAATTCCACCAGCCATGGCGATATGGTTTTCTTTGATCAAAACCATGTCGAAGAGACCATGTCGATGATTTTCACCACCACCTAGTGCCACGCTCCATTTATCAAGAGATCGTAGGCCGGGAACGGTTTTACGCGTATCAAGGATTTTGCATTTTGTATGAGAGATAGCTCTCATCAGTTTGTGGGTTAATGAGGCGATCCCTGACATACGTTGTATAAAGTTTAGAGCCGTTCGCTCCCCTGCCAGCAGAGTTTTAGCTGATCCACTGACGGTGGCAAGTACAGCCCCAGATTTTATTGATTGCCCATCTTTGAAATGTTGAAGGAATTCTATCCTGGTGTCGAGCTGCTTGAAAACGGCAGCGGCTACGCTGAGACCTGCAACAATTCCAGATTCTTTAGCAATGAGCTGAGCACTTGTCTGGGGGTCACCGGAAACAGTCCATAGAGTGGTAATGTCACCAGACCCAAGATCCTCAGTCAGTGCTGTTTTAATGGTCTGGACGACCTCCGATAGATATTTGTCCGGGATCAAGCCTGTAGTAGTGTCAGTCATGGATAATTTCTTTCACCGTGTTGTTGGGACCCATGATGAGCTTGAGTGCTTTGTGACCGATGCATTCGTCATCAAAATAATTTGCAAAGGTGGCAATAATTACCTGATCACCCACCTGCACCAATCTGGCAGCAGCCCCATTGAGTCCTATTTCTCCAGCACCTCCCTCAATGATATATGTTGAGAATCGATTACCGTTCGTGATATTATAAATATCGACCTTCTCATAAGGTAGCATATTGGCCTGTTTCAATAATTCACGGTCAATAGATATGGATCCTTCGTAATGCATATCTGCCTGGGTGACCGTTGCCCCGTGTAGTTTTGATTTTAGCAAGGTTCTTTGCATTTATATTTCCTGATTCATGTGGATACTAGTTGTCCTTATTCATAATAAATGCTTCCCTGAGACCGAGGAGGGCCAGGTCGGGGATGACATCATTGAATAGTTTTGCGCTGGCAAACAGGGCGGAAAATCCACCCGTTCCAATAACAAAAGGTTTTTCACCCTGGAAAGCCTCTTCAGAAACACGCTGGACGATTTCATTCACAATTCCGATCTGTCCAAAATAGAGACCTGACTGGATACTGGCTGCCGTGGTTCGACCAATAACATTTTCGCGTTCTACAATTTCAACGGCCTGTAGTTTGGCCGTATTTTGCACGAGTGACTCCATGGAGATATTGATTCCAGGCACAATGATCCCCCCCATATATTCCTTGTTTTTATTGATCACGCAGAAGGTGGTAGCCGTGCCGAAGTCTACAATTATCAGGTTTTTTTTGGGATATCGCTGCATGGCTGCAATACTATTAGCAATGCGATCTGCACCAACCTCAAGGGGATTCCGATAGAGGATTTTAAGACCTGTTTTAACCCCGGCTTTTAATTCAAAGGGGGTGATATTGAAATATTTGACACAGGCATTTCGTATAAAATATACGGCATCTGGGACGACGGAGCACAGCGATATTTCTTTGATGTCATCAGGATTGATCCCGTTGGTCGTCAGAACCGTTTTGAGAAATATGCCGATTTCATCACTGGAGCCTTTGCTCTGAGATGTTTTGCGAAACTGGAATACCAGCTGGTCATCTTTGAACACACCACCATGAAAAGTGGTATTACCAATATCAAGAGTGAGCATCATGAGTTTATCTCCTGGTTTTTAAAAAGATTGTTGATGAGTGACTCGGCAAGATCTTCAACACGCGCTGCACTGATCGGAGTTGTTGTGTCAATCGAATCATAGAGGTGAAAGGAGGCTTGTTGATCCAGGCGACGATCCTGCATATCATTGGCCACGACAAGGTCACAGGAACTGTTTTGGAATAATTTCACGACTGCCTGCTTTTGTTGCGTTTCGTCAGCACCTGAAGTGAGCTTGAAGGCGACCAACTTTATCGCGTTATTCTTACTAAAGCCTCTGATCTTGTGTAATAGCTTGTCATTTTGTCGAAAACGTATGGATAGGCTATCGGAATGTGAGGGCAGTTTGTCAGTCAGCGGGAGGACATATACTTCCTGATCAACCTCCAGCTTTTCAGGGATATAGTCGCTCACGGCAGCCAGGTGAATAACGACTTCGAAATCCCGAGCGGATAAAACTTTTTTTAATTCATCTTCAAGATTCTGACTTGAGGAGTAGGGTACAGTTTCACAGGCTAATTCAGGTATCTTACTTTGAGCTCCATGGAGGAAGGTGACTGGATATCCCACTCTGACAAAGGTATCAGCCAGTGCTGCTCCCGTCCTACCTGTACTGATATTACTCACGAAGCGAACGTCATCAATAGCTTCTCGGGTTCCCCCTGATGTAATCAGCACCCGTTTTCCGGGTTGGTCTGGAAGCGCTTGCATGATGGCTTTTATGATGTGTACAGGATCCAACAACTTCCCCTGCCCTTCATCTCCACATGCCAGATAACCATCGGCAGTTGGTAGGACTTTCACCCCCCATTCCTGAAGTTTATTTAAAGAGGCTTGTGTCGCAGGATGGGTGTACATTTTGGTGTTCATAGCTGGTGCCAGTAAATAGGGCTTGCTCCAATCGTGAGCCAGAAAGAGGGCGCCAATAAGATCATCAGCAAGTCCCTGCGAGAGGCGGTTGATCGTATTGGCCGTGGCAGGGGCTAGAAGCACAAGATCCGCCCATTTAATGAGATTGATGTGATCCATTAGTTGGCCGGATTCAAACATGTCAGATAAAACCGGCTTGCCTGTGAGTCCTTCAAGTGTGGCAGTACCAATAAATTTTAGAGCCGCTGGGGTTGCTACCACCTGGACTTCACAGCCTGACTGTACCAATTTTGAAATGATAATCGCGCTTTTATACGCTGATATAGAGCCACTGATTTGATAAAGAATTTTATATCGCGACATTATCTATCAACCTCACTTTCCCCAGATATACGGCCCCATAGCGTCGACCACTCAACTCCTCTAAATAGTCAACTTTGAAACCATAGGACTCCAGTTGGGCTTTGAGGGAATCCACTGACATATCTTGAGTCAGCGTCTTATGAAAAAAAGGTGCCAGGATACGCTCACCGGTAGCAAGGCGAGCATTTCGTGAGCTGAAGGCCAGTCCATCAGCTTCCCGAACTGTAGGACAGGCAATAATTTTAGTTCGGAGAAAAAAAGCCTCAGCCATTTCCTTAATAAGAACATACTGCTGATAGTCCTTTTCACCGAAATAGGCGTTATGGGCTTGAACGATATTCAACAGCTTCATCACCACTGTCAAAACGCCATCAAAATGTCCGGGACGACTGGCTCCGCATAATTGTTGACTGAATTCGGATTCAATAAGTTTATAACGGTAATTGTCGGGGTAGACCTGTTCAAAATCAGGCAGGAGTAAAACATCTACCCCAGCAGTTTCCAGGGCAGCAATATCCTGTTCCAGCGTTTGGGGATATCCACTCAAATCTTTGGGGTCGTTAAACTGGGTGGGATTCAAAAAAATGCTGACCACTGTTTTATCATTTTCCTGGAGGGAGCGGTTAACCAAAGAAAGATGTCCCTGATGTAGAGCACCCATTGTGGGTACGAATCCCAGCATGGTATCAACAGAATCCTGTCTGCGAATACTTTGCCATTGCTTGACATCATTACCAATGATCATGACTAAAAGCTTTCTTCTGAGGAAGGGAAGTTCAGCATTTTGACATCATCTGAATATGTGTCCAAAGAATCCCGGATTAATTCAAATCCGTTGAGGTATCTACGTAGAAATTTCGGTTTAAACTCGGCATTCATACCCAATAAATCCTGAAAAACTAAAATTTGCCCTGAGGTGTGTGCTCCTGCGCCAATTCCGATGGTAGGTATATTCAAAGCCAGCGTCACGTTTTGCGCAAGGTCAGCAGGAACCATTTCTAGCACAAGACTGAAACACCCCTGGTCTTCCAGGATCTTGGCATCTTCAAGAATGAGGGCTTCTGCATCCTGATCCTTGCCCTGGACCACCCAGCCACCTATCTGATGAACAGATTGAGGGGTAAGTCCCAGATGTCCCATGACAGGAACACCCGATTTTACAATATGGGGGATGCAAGGATTTTCTATATCCAGGCCTTCAATTTTGACTGCCTGCGCTCCGGCTTGGATGAGCTTTTCAACCGCATTCATGGTTCTCTCCAGACCTTTCCTGTGAGCCAGAAAGGGCATGTCTGCGATTAGAAATTTATCAGGTGCGCCTCGTCGAACGGCTTCAACATGAGCCACTAGCATGTCCAGGTTTGCATTTACGGTACTCTCATGCCCATGCATAACCATGGAGGCACTGTCACCCACCAGAATCGCATCAATTTTAGAGGCATTCACTATTTGAGCAGAAGTATAGTCATAGCAGGTTACAAGACTGATTGGTTCTCCGGCTTCTTTGAGCCTATGAAATCCTCGTATGGTTTTCATGTTAGCTCCTTCAATGAAGCGGTCCTGCGATAGGCTTCAGTAAAAGCGGAGTAAATACCTTTGAAAGCATCGTTGTGTAAACTATCCAGATGTGCATTTATGGTGTGGTCATCTCCCCTTAACAGAGGGCCAGTCAAAGGGGTCTGGCTATTTTTGATATTTTTAAATATTTGGTTCAGATAAGGAATGGCCAGTTGACTATTCAGACCAAAATCCTTTTCCAGGCGCTGGAAATACTCTGACCAGATCATTGAACTGAAATTCCCGGCCATGCTTGCCCAGGCGTGATATAATGCCCTCTTTTTACTTGAAATTGTACTGTATGGATTAATCAGCTCAGGAAATAACTCATGGAAAGAGCGTCGTCCTCTTGTCGTCATAAAGGGCATTGATTGATATGTGGTCAGGTCATACAGCGTATCACCAAAGGTCATGAGGGGGTGAACACCCTCTGCAAGTGTAGTTTCCAGGCTGCCTGAACAGTGGATCCACAGCTGATTCTCAGTACGGGATTTATGCTGCTCCACAAAACTTTCGATGGCGTCATCGTTTATCAGAACCAGTATTTTATCACTTTGCCTGATCAAGGATTGAAGATCAGATGATGCACTGCGCCACCAATGAAGATGTGGGATAGATAAAAGATTTAAATAATGATTGAAATGCTTTGCTAATCGGCCATTACCGATCAACAGATAAGGAGATTTTTTGTTGCTCATAGGTACCTGTCCTGTGGATCAAGTCCGTCTTTTTAAAATATCGTTCTACTCTACCAGTCACCGCCAGATCAACCCAGGTCAGTGCTGCCGAAAACGTAAATGGTTAAATATGAAAACCTAATAAAATCTATTCATTTTAGTTTAGATGTTGACCCTTTAAACAGTATCGAGAAAAGGCATTACCAAATAAATGTTCGCCCTGTTATAAGTCCCATATTCTCATATCAGGAGTTTAATTCTTTTAGCAGACCATTCAGCACGTTTAAGCGCTCACTGATGATCTCATCATCCTTTGCCAGGGTTGCTTCAAAGAGATCAAGATCATCCTCGATAAACTCGTTGTCAGTACAAACCTCAACATTCATGGCGTCGCCCTGAAGACCGATACGATCCAATGATGGATAGTTGGGATAATCCTTCTCGTTTTTGTGGTAGCGCTCCCGAAAAACTTTTTTGGCTTTTATGATGAGGATGGCTAGATCCAGCACACGGTGCAGTGGTAGTTCTTCTGACTGTCGTGACCACTTGCCCCCGGTATGGCGCCATACTTTGGCTGAAATATCTACATTTCCTCGCTCATTCCACTGAGCCAGGCCCAGGGACAATCCTTTAGCGTCTGACTTGTGGGCTTTGCGACCATCAATGCGATCATAATCTTCAGATACTATGACAGGCTTATGTTTGAGTTCACTTGGAATTTTCATTTCAATTTATCCTTTTCAATATTTACTAAATCACTGCGTTACTAGATTAGTAAAATCGGTGAGGGAGTCAAGCCCTCTTTTCAATTTTCAGGAAACCAATAAGATGCGGTTTATGTTTCCACTATATCCATTCATTTATAGGGAAGGATCTGTGGGAATTCTCAAACATATTCCTTCAAGTCTCCAGCTTTTGACTTAGTTTAGGGCGAATGAAGATCATCCATAACATGATAGCCTGGGCGAAAAGACTCCGCGAAGAAGGTGTCCTGGACCTGCTCCTGATCCTCTGGATCATTCTTTTTGTTGGGGGTATTGCTGTTTTCCTCCTGGATTACAGCTCCGATGATCGCCTGATCACCAATCTATTTGATGCCTTTTACTGGGCCTGGGTAACCATGACCACCGTGGGTTTTGGTGACCTGACTCCAGTGACTCCATCAGCCCGGATTGCGGCATCCATCATGATGTTTTTCTCAATGGCATTGATCTCATTCTTTACGGCTACCATTTCATCCATCTTTGTAGCCAAGAAAATCAGAGAGGGTAAGGGTTTGGAAAAAATAAAGTATAGCGACCACTATATCATCTGCGGTTGGAATGATCTGGCAGATGAATTATTGGAATCACTGCTCAAGCAGGATCAAAAGGACAATACTCCAATTGTCCTGGTTAATGAATTGTCTGAAGAAGAGATTGACGCCTGGCGCGCCACGCTCAATGCCAGTCATCTTGGCTTTGTCCGAGGCGATTTCACCCAGGACATAGTTCTGGAAAAAGCCAATGTTTCCAAAGCCAAGGCCGTCCTCATTTTACCCAACCTGATCAAAGCTGGTAAAGCCGAGGCTGATGAAAAAACAGCACTGGCTACCTATTCCATTAAAGCACTGGCACCTAAAACAAAAGTCTATGCTTACATCCTCCATTATGAAAATAAAGCAAAGCTCCGCCGAGCAAAAGCTGATGGGATTATTATAGCGGATGAATTCGGTCCATATCTGGGCGCTACCCAGCTTCACAACCCTGGTATTCCAGCCTTTTTATCTGAAGTTTTAAATACGGATCATTCACGTTTAGAAGCCAGAGAAGTCCCTGATCGTATGATTGGGAAAACCTACTCTGAGTTATTCACCCAATCCTTTGAAGAACACAATAAGACACTCCTCGGTGTATATCAGGAAGAGGGGAGTGCCGGTATAGGAGATTTTCTCAGTGCCGATTCAGGTGATTATCTCGATCAATTTATTGCAGCCAAACTCAAAGCGGCTGGACGTGGAGTGAATGAAGAACAAAAAATAAAAGTTCGTATTAATCCGGAGAAGGATTATGTCCTGAAGTCCGGCGAACAGATGATATTGTTAAAGTAAGTCTTAACCAGAAACCGAGTAGCCTATGCCTCATATCCAACATCTCAAGAACTGTCCCCTGTTTAAGGGTATGACTGAAGAGGAAATTGCAGTCTATCGACCTGCTACCCAGCAGGTTTCCTACAAAGCAGGTGAAGCCATCATGACCGAAGGTGAAACTGGAGATACCCTTGACATACTGATCAAGGGAGAGGTAACTATCAGAAAAAAA
>JABMQQ010000013.1 GCA_013202495.1 Fidelibacterota bacterium
GACTGAAGGAAAGGATAAATATCTGATCTACAATAATGTCGCCAATAAGTTGCTAAAAATGATGTGCGCCATGATCAGAGATCAAAGACCATACTCAGATGAATTTACTTCTATTAACCCAAAATATCTAAATTATAGCTTGCAAAGGTCATAGTAATCGAAGGGTTAAAGACAAATCAAAATTGTCCGGAATCGTCGCACTTCGACGAGGTCAGCATGTTAATCTTTGATAGTCATTGCGAGGAAGCCCGACGACCAAGTCGGGATGATGTGGCAATCTCGAGCCCGAGGGATACAAAGGAAACAATCCGTGTACATCCGTGAAGATCTGTGGCTAAAAGGAACTAAGCAATGCAACGAAATCACAGCAAAAGTACTATATCATGATCCTAGGTAAAGTCTGCGGAACCATACATTCCACAATCAATCATGAATTCTACGATAGCAAACGTCTGTTGGTGGTCGATAAACTGGATGCCTATCTAAAACCCACAGGAAAATATCTTATCTGTATCGATCAGGTAGATGCAGGTGTAGGGGAGACTGTCCTCATGCTGGATGAAGGCAATGGTGCCAGGCAGATTGTCAATGATGACAATGCCCCCCTCCGCTCGGTTATCGTGGGTATTGTGGACGACGTACACCTGTCATAATATCACTAACACCGTATTTTAATTCGGTGGTTGCGAAAAGCCAGAAACTCATAAATCACCTTGGTGAAACACCTCTCGCGGTCTATCCTGCGACGACAATAATTAGATGGGACATACAAAATGAATGATGCAGAAGAAAGAGTTGTAAAAAAGGGTGACAGTATTGAGTTGGAAATTGAAAGCCTAGCCTTCGGTGGTAAGGGTGTGGCTAAAGTAGACGGACTCGCCATCTTTGTCGAACGCACCATTCCTGGACAGAAAGTCCTGGCCCGCATTGTTAAGAAGAAAAAGAGCTTTGCCGAAGCGTATCCTCTAGAAATATTGAAAAAAGCGCCCAACGAGATTGAAGCAAAATGTCCTGCTTTTGGCACCTGTGGTGGTTGTCGTCTTCAGAACCTGGAATATGATGATCAGCTACAGGAAAAGACCCGTCAGGTTCGTGATCTAGTACAACGTATGGGTGGCTTCACCGATTTTCAGGTTCCCACAGCCCTGCCATCACCCTCAGCATTTCACTATCGCAACAAAATGGAATTCACATTTACGCCAAGCCCGTGGCGTAATCACCCCGATGATGAAGACGAACCCATAGGTCTGGGTCAGCATATCCCCGGACGCTTTGATAAAATTGTCCACATCGAAACCTGTTATCTCCAAAAACCCATCATGAATGAGATCATGAATTTTGTCTTCGCTTTTGCACAGGAGCATGGCTGGGAAGCCTACAACAATAGAACCCATGTGGGCTGGGCTCGTAACCTGGTGCTGCGTTACGGTGAGCACACCGATGAGATCATGGTGAATCTGGTTACCAAGACCTACGAAAAAGAGCACATGCAGATTTTCAAAAATGCCATTATGACCAAATTTCCACAGATTAGCACGTTGATAAATAGCATTACCGCGCGTTTATCTGATGTTGCAGTAGGTGAAACTGAAGTTTTCCTCCATGGCCCTGGACACATAAGCGATCGATTAGGTGAGTCTGAATTTGAAATTTCCGCCAACTCCTTTTTCCAGACCAACACCCTTCAAGCCGAAGTTCTTTATGCCGAAGCTTTAAAGGGCACGGATCTAAAAGGTGGGGAAGTGGTCTATGATCTATATTGTGGTACTGGAACCATCGCTCTCTTCCTGGCCAGGCAGGCCAAAAAGGTGTATGGTTTTGAATTGATTGCCAGTTCAGTGAAGAATGCCCGCAGAAATGCCAAGGCCCAGGGCTTTGAAAATGTGGAATTCATTCTGGGTGATCTCAAAGATGTCCTCTCGCAGAATGTGGACCGCATTGAGCCAGCTGATGTGATCGTGGTAGATCCGCCTCGCGCAGGCTTGCATCAGAATGTGGTTGATGATATACTGAAAGTCGGACCCCAAAAGTTGGTCTACGTCTCCTGCAATCCTTCTACCCTGGCCAGAGACTTGAAATTATTTTGCGAGACAGACTATGAACTGGTCAGTGTCCAACCTGTGGATATGTTTCCCCATACTACCCATATAGAAACCGTCGCCCAGATGGTAAGGAAAGCTTCAACCTAAAAACGCTTCAGGAGAAAAATCAAATGAGAAGATTCATTGTTGCACTGCTGGTCCTTTTTATTGGGGCTCAAGTCACTGCAAATGATATGGATGCCAAAATCGAGGACATCCTGAAGCAATTAACCCTTGACGAAAAAATCGCCATGACCCACGCCCAATCAAAATTTAGTTCACCTGGTGTTCCTCGTCTTGGAATCCCTGAGATTTGGATGTCAGATGGTCCTCATGGTGTGAGGGAAGAGATTAGCTGGGACAGTTGGTCACCAGCTGGTTGGACAAATGATTCAATCACCGCCTTTCCCGCTTTGACCGGTCTGGCAGCCACATTTAATCCTGGGCTTGCTAGCCAATATGGTGCAGCGCTGGGAGAAGAAGCGCGCTATCGCAAAAAGGACATCTTGCTGGGTCCCGGTGTAAATATTTATCGCACACCCCTGAACGGTCGCAATTTTGAATATATGGGAGAAGATCCCTTTTTAGCCTCCACTATGGTTGTCCCTTATATCAAGGGAATTCAGCAAAACGGTGTCTCGGCTTGCCTGAAACATTATGCCTTGAACAATCAGGAGCAATGGCGCGGACACATCAATGTGGAAGTAAGTGATCGCGCACTCCACGAAATCTACCTTCCAGCTTATAAAGCTGCTGTCACGGAGGCGAAGGTCTGGTCCGTCATGGGCGCATACAATCAGTTTCGTGGGCAGCACACCACCCATCATGAACATCTCATCAATGATATTCTCAAGGGCGATTGGGGCTTTGATGGCGTCTTGGTCTCCGATTGGGGTTCAACCCATGATACAAAAGAAGCAGCTCTGTTTGGACTGGATATTGAGATGGGCACAGGCACAGATGGCTTGACAACTTCAAGCGAAAATGCCTATGATTATTATTTTTTAGCCAAACCATTTCGGGAAATGATTCAAAACGGCGAGCTAGATGAAGATATTCTGGACGACAAAGTTCGTCGAATCTTGCGTCTGATGCTGCGCACTAACATGAATCCTGACCGTCCTCTGGGTAGAATGAACAATCTAGAGCATCTGGAGGTGGCACGCAAAGTTGCTGGAGAGGGAATTGTTCTACTAAAAAATGACAGGTCGTTTTTCCCAATTGATCCAGATAAGAAAATGACCATTGCCGTTATTGGTGAAAATGCCACGCGAGCCATGACACCTGGTGGTGGCTCTTCGGCATTAAAACCCAAAAATGAAATTTCCCCTTTGCAGGGTTTGCAGGAAAGATTTAGCAAGGCAACCATCCTGCATTCTTTGGGATATACCGCAGGTCCTTCTCAATACGGTCGTGTCATCCCGTCAACCATGGATGCAGACTCTCTGCAAAAAGCTGCTGTCAAAATTGCGGCCAAAGCTGATATCGTGCTTTTCTTTGGTGGACTCAATAAGAATCATGGTCAGGATTGCGAGGGTGGTGATCGTCAGGATATGACCCTGGATTTTGGACAGGATGAGCTCTTAAAAAAATTGATCAAAGCCAATAAGAACATAGGTGTGATTCTAGTGAGCGGTAATGCTGTTGAGATGCCCTGGCTGTCCAAGGTTAAGGGGTTGATCCAGGCCTGGTATCTGGGTAGTGAAGCGGGTCATGCTATAGCAGATGTTATCAGTGGCGATGTGAATCCTTCAGGAAAACTACCCTTCTCATTTCCGGCCAAACTGAGTGACAACGCAGCCCATTCTTTTGGTGAGCTTTCCTATCCAGGGGATGGTAAAACCCAGTATTATAAAGAGGATATTTTGGTTGGGTATCGCTGGCATGATACTCAGGATATTAAACCCCTCTTTGCCTTTGGATATGGCATGTCCTATACCTCGTTTAAGCTTTCCAGCATAAAGACAGACAAAAAATCACACGGAGCTGGTGAAATCATAAACATCTCCTGCAAAGTTTCCAATACGGGCAAAATTGATGGATCAGAAGTGATTCAAATCTATGTGGGGAAGCCGAAGTCAAATGTGAAACGGGCAGTGAAGGAGCTTAAGGCTTTCCAGAAGGTTCATTTGGCCAGGGGCAAAAATGCCTCCGTCGAGTTGTCAATAGCTGTGGACGATCTTGCTTTTTATGATGAATCCATCTCTGGTTGGAACCTGGAAAAAGGTGACTACCTGATTTATGTGGGAACGGCTTCCAACAAAATTGCTAAAAAAGTGAAGATCAACATCAAATAAGTAATTGCTAATCTGAACATGGGGATATGAGGCCATGAAATGGCAATACACACATCAATTAGTAATCGGCCTGTTATTCTCATCCTCTCTGGCCATCCTGAGTTGTACCATGTCATAGCAAAATGTTAAAACCGATGGGATGCAGGATTCCATGTCAACTTATGACAGCTATAAACCTGATCCCTCTGATCTGATAATTTCCAGAGCGAACTATTTGGACAAACTACAGGGTTTCTGGCTGGGACAGTGTATTGCCAACTGGACCGGTCTCATCACCGAAATGGACAAAATTGGCAGCATCGGTGAGTTTGATACCGGTCCATTTTATACGCGAGAGGATTGGAGGCAGCCAGATCAGCCCAACATCTGGAGCCAGGGTAAACCCAGTGATATTTCTCCAACCATAGATTTTGTACTACGAGACGAAAACGAAGTCTGGGGGGCCGATGATGATACAGACATAGAGTATATGTATCAGCACCTGCTTCATACAAATCATACCAGCATTTTGACAGCTAAACAAATCAGGGAGGGCTGGTTAAAGCATATTCGTCCCGAAGAAGAGAATTATCTATGGGTGTCAAATCAACAGGCCTTTGATCTAATGCGTGAAGGCGTGCTCCCGCCTGAGACAAGTGATCCAGAAAAGAATCCCCATTATGAAATGATAGATGCCCAGTTGACGACTGAAATCTTTGGTCTGTTTGCGCCTGCACGCCCAGATCTCGCTATAAAGATGGCTAATTTGCCCATCCGCACCACGGCTCGGCAAAATGCTGCCTGGATATCTGAATTCTATGTTAGGATGTATTCACTGGCATCTCTGGTGGACGATAACTTGCCCATGAAAGAGCAGATCACCTGGATGGCTGATCAGGCAAGCCAATCAATACCACAAGGTTCCTATACATCTCGTATGTATGATTATGTGAAGACTAAATATGAGTCCGGGATAGCCTGGGAAGAGACTCGAGACTCGATCTATGTCAGATATCAAGTGGATGAGAGGGACGGTTATGACATCACCTCTCAAAACATCTACTGCAATGGTTGTTTTGCTGCGGGGATAAATTTTGCAGCTAGTCTGGTGAGTTTATTCTATGGAGAAGGCGATATAAAAGAAACCATTAAAATTGGTGTCCTGACTGGTTGGGATGCTGATAATCCCACTGCTACCTGGGGTGGATTATTGGGGTTTGTGACGGGGAGAGAAGCTGTGGAGAAAGCCTTTGGCAAAAAGCTTTCAGCCCAATTCAATATCCACAGGACCAGACAAAATTTCCCCAACAAGGGTCTGGACACCTTTGATAACATGGCTCGAATAGGCGTCTCAATTGTTGATCGTGTGGTACAGGAAGAAATGGGCGGTGGCGTAAACCTTCAAGATGATGTCTGGTATATCCCTCAGCCATAAGTCACCCCCAGACATTGAGGCTCTCGAAATGTCCAATTTTGACACGAGCCTAATCCTTCGACGAGCTCAGGGGCCGGCTCTGCATTCGGACATTGATGCACCATGGTCGTCATGCTGCCTGCTAGGTCGTAGCTCGTAGAGCGTAGACTAGGGGTCGAGCGCATGCGAGGGGAGTCGAAGTATGACAAATTCTAATTGTTTTTCAGGGTTTCGAAGAACAGTGTCTTTAACGTAGAAGCCGCTGATTTCCCTCTTATCCAGCGTCTATTTTATAACTCTTTGGGGAGACATCTTCAGGAATCGGAAAAATAGCCGGCATGGGAATCTCTAGCCCGATGGCTATGGTACGCAGCAATTCATAACCCCTCATGGTTATTTTACCATCCAATGCAATTGTTGCCGCTGAGGCTTTGAGTAAACGTTTTCTCAATGAAGGTGTCAGTGCGTAAAGCTTATCAAGAGCAAGGTTCACCTGCTTTAAATTGATCTTTTGTCGAGGGATCATTTTTAGAGAGAAAGCAGATATAATTTGCCGGCCAGCTTCAAAAGCCTGTATGGCTTCATCGTCAGGATGCTCAGTATAAGCGATAAGAGACAATACCAGCTCATACTCAGGTTTTACAGCACCCACAAGATTCAATATTTTTTGAGGCCGCCTTGTTATTCTGAAATAACGATCTAAACGTGAGATAACCAACTGATGGATAATAAATTCGTCATGATCCAGTTTGAAATTCGTATTAAAGAGGACCAAGACCGATTTTTTAAAATCCAAATAGTTCACCCGATTCATTTCCTTCAGAACAGGAATACAGGCTTCCATAAGTGGAATGCGTTTTCTGGGATCAAGCACACCAAGCAGGGGCATATATTCTAACACGGATTGAAAAATATTTGCATCTATCAAAGGTTTGAGTTGTTTTAAACGAGAGGATTCTTCGTTTTTATCAGAGGTAAGGATAAATGCCAGGATGGTTGCCATACATGCATATGAATCTTTTGTAAGGGCAAGAAGTTCTTCAGAAAGCGTGAATCCTGCTTCTGGATCAAACACTTCTGGTTCTGAAACAGCCCGTGATGAAGGCTCCAGAATGGTTTCAGTAACTCCCAGTCCCACCATGGTCCATACCATGGTACGTTTAACTTCCACCCGTTCTACTTCCGGAGGTTTTTCTTTTTCTGTGGTATCGAGAGTCGGAAAAACAATTTCCCAGTTTGGATTGATCCTGAGAATCCGCTTCTCAACGGATGGATGAGAACTTAGAAATTTTTTCTTTCCAGGTATGCCCACAAATGCATGATCAAATTGGTCATAACGTGGACCTGGCAAGTATGAGTTAATATATTTGACGCCAAGTTTTTGTAGCATCCGGATTACCGCTTCAGGATCGCGAGTGAACTGAACGGCTGCAGCGTCAGCCTTGTACTCCTGCTGCCTGGTAAGTAATGATTTTATCCAACGACCTAGAAAATGACCAAGACTTCCTAAAATATAAAAACCCAGGATGCCAAAATAGAGAAGGGCTCCCGAACCGCGAGAACTCACGCGATGGAGTTTCTCCAGCAGCGAACCTGACCAATCTTTAATGATGAAAAGTCCCTGAAGCAGACCGGCCATGACTTGATTTAAACGCATATCTCCACTCAGGATATGGCGAAATTCATGGGCGATCATGGCTTGTAATTCATCACGATCAAGATGATTTAGGGCACCGGAGCTAACACATATCACAGCATCAGTGCTATCCCAGCCGGCTGCAAAAGAATTAATGCCAGACTCTTTCAGGAGAAAAACCTGGGGAACGGGGGCACCAGCGGCGATGGCTATCTCGGTTACAATCTGCGATAATAATCTTTCATGGGGATTTACTGTGGCGTGGGCGATGAGATCACCACCTACCTGTTCAGCAACAACACGACCACCGCCAAACAGCTTTCGCATCCCGAGATAAGCAAAAAAGAGGGAAAACCCAACAACCACAACAGAAATGATAAAATACAGTTCCCAATTAAAGAATTCTGAGAATGAGGGGGGGAATTCTGGTTCAACCCTTAATTTGTATAAAAACATCATGACCATGACTAGTAGATTGATCAATTGAGTAATAATCAAAATAGCAATTCCAAATAAGATCACCAGCCATCGTGTAGCACGACGCGCCCGATCTTGAGCACCAAAAAAATCCATTATTTACCCGAAAGGTTGTTTAAAAGGAAACTTTTGGGGCTTCCTGGATAGCCTCGTGATCTGCCATCTCAAGAAAGGCCGCTTCCTTATTCATGCCATATTTATCAGCAATAAGTTGTTGTGGAAAAGAGTGCATATAGCTGTTAAAAAGCAATACCGCATCATTGAAGGCCTGACGAGCGAAAGCCACCTTGTTCTCAGTATGTGTTAATTCACTACTCAATTGCATCATCGTAGCATCTGCTTTCAAATCGGGATAATCTTCCATAACCACGTTGAGTTTTCCAAGGGCACCCATAAGACCAGTCTCAGCCGTTCCCAGAGACTGCATGGCGCTTGAGTTTGTCGGATCACCCTGGGTTTGCTGCAAACCAGAAATGGCTTGATTGCGCGCCTGGATAACAGCCTCAAGTGTTTCAGCCTCGTGCTTTAAATAAGCTTTGGCTGTTTCAACTAAATTTGGAATCAGATCATAGCGCCGGCGTAATTGAACTTCAATTTGAGCAAAGGCATTTTTAACCCGTGTTTGATAAAGAACCAACTTGTTATAGATAGAAATTAAGTACCAGGCTATAATGCTAATTAACCCTAGAACGACAATACTAAAAAGATCCACGTGATTCCCCTTTTTTGTGCTTTAACAAAACGATTTGGTAATTTACTCTTTGTATTCAATCAGAAAGATGATATAACCTAAATTTTAAATTCATATTGGGTAGTGGTTTTGTGTAAAAAATAATTACCAATGCCAACCTTCTAGATGAAAATCATTCGGTTTGTGTTGCGATATTGAACTACTTTCAAGGCGAATCTGAAGTATGAACAATTGAGAATTCCTCAGGGGGTATTATGAAGCTAAAACTTTTTGTTCTGGCCTGTTTGTCTGTCTTTTTCGGGTGTCAATCAGGATCAATTGAAACAGGCGTTCCTGAAAAATTTGCAGAATTCCTATCACGGACTGTGGTTCAAGTGAAATATCTAAAGACAGAAGCCTTCCATGGTGAAAACAGGCACTTGATGCCGGATTCATTGACAAAAAGTGAAGCTCTACAAGATATCGAGATGCTGGAATATTTACTCAGTACCTCATATTCTGGTTATGAGTATTGGCAAAAAGAGGGGGTCGATTTTGGAGCTTACTTTGGTCATCTACACAGCTTTGTACAAGAAAATCTAAGTGTTGATACCAAGTCGTTTGAAAAAGAAATATCAGGTATTTTAACACAACTTCGCGATGGGCACATTTCCTTTGTAGGTGAGGGCTACCACGGGGCATACCGTCACAAAGCGGTTTATTTCTGTGACGTGTTGATAGAAAAAACGACTGGGGGTCGTTATCAGGTAATCAACTCCAAAAATAAATCTGTGGACACGGGATGGTTCTTTACTGAGCCAGAACCAGAAACGTTTTTGTTTCGAACGCTCTCTGCTCCAGGAAAGGATCAATTCCTTTTGGGGGTATTTTCCTATGAAATGGTCAACAGGAAGAACCTGTCTTTTGATGACCACGTGCTTGAAGTACCCTTTCGGAAAAGCCGTTTACTAAATGCCCGGTTTGAGGATAAAAGTCAATTCTATATCACCCGCAAGAATGACATCCCGGCGATAAGGGTGACTGGCTTTGGTGACGAATTGTACCCAATCATGAAAGATTTTATGCATGCAGGTACTGAACTGCGCAATGAAAAAGTGATTCTGGTTAATTTGTTTAATAATGGCGGCGGCTCATCGGTTTTCCCCCAGACCTTCATTAAAAATTTGAATGGATCAGTACAATGGGAGACCTATTGGGCAGAGTTAACCTCACCAGCCATTGCCGAGTATTATGCAAACATGGATTTGAGTGAGCGTCTTGAGGTATCTCCAGCATTGCAGCAATTAAAGGCTAGATATAGTAACAAGTTTGAGCAGCTGAAAAGGACGCCAGTTAAAAGTTGGACCTTTAGCGAAACTGAAATGAAACCCGTGAGGGGTAAATTTGCTGGGAAAATGATATTGTTAACCAATCGACGGGTTTTGTCCGCTGGCGAGAATATGGTTGGCTCTTCGCGATCTATCCCGGATCAGATAATCATAGGAGAAAACACTGGGGGCTCTGCTCAATTTTCGAGCACCTGCGAGTATGTATTGCCCCATTCCAGGCTGGTACTCAAACTTCCACGACAGCTAATTTTCATCCCCGGTCTTGAAGAATGCGTGGGATATTTGCCGGACTATTGGTTGGATACTCAAGATCCTGTTGAAGAAGTCATGAGTTGGCTCAAGGATCCCAATCATTATCAATTCCAGTATCCAAATTCTTATGCGGAAATGCTCGAAACCATGACACCATCTATTGTATTGCCAGAAGATGTTAAAATAGCCAGGCCGTCACTCGAAATAGCTGAAGCTCAAACTCAGTTCTCTGGGAAATGGTTTGGTGTCAGCGATGGAATTCTTGATCATATGTTGGTTGTTGAAAAGATCACAAACAGCAGTGATGTAGATGCTATTTATGCCTGGGGTGTGGCATATCAGTGGGGTATTAATCAACCGGGCTGGGAGCGTTTCAAGGGGGTCTTTGAAGACGGAAAGCTCATATTAGGACGGGCAGACGGAAGTCAAACCATCACCTACTGGATTAACCCTGATGGTAACATGAGCTCGGTTTATGAAAGACCAGGTATCTACTCGCGTTCAGAGTTGACCAAGCTGGAGTAATTCAATAGGCCTCGTTTTTCCATAATTAAAACATCTCGGGTAATAATTCCTAATATTGCGATATAATAAGTCACATTACTAGAATTCAGGCGGAGATCATTGCATGAACACACAGGATATCTTAAAAGAATTGGAAGCTTGTGGGGATGAGCGTACCAAAAATACTCTCATTAATCATGGGGCCAAAGAACCCTTTTTTGGTGTCAAGGTTGCTGACCTAAAAAAGATTCTTAAAAAGACTAAAAAGAACCATGAGCTTTCGCTGGAACTATATGCCACTGGTAACTCTGACGCCATGTATCTGGCAGGACTGATGGCCGATGAAACCCAGATTACCGAGACCCAGTTGGAAGCATGGGTTGATCAAGCCTACTGGTATTATCTCAGTGAATACACTGTACCCTGGGTGGCTTCAGAGACACCCTTTGGGTTTGAGCTGGGACTCAAATGGATAGAATCTGATCATGAGCGTGTTGCAGATGCCGGCTGGGCCACACTGTCCTCTTATGCATCCATTCATAGAGATGAAGACCTGGATATTGAGATGTATCGAAAGCTTCTACATCAGGTGGGCGAACAGATACACTCCGCCCAGAATCGCGTACGTTTCGCCATGAATTCATTTGTTATCGCAGTGGGGTCTTATATCGAATCACTCACTGATGAAGCCCTTGAAGTTGGAGCCAAGATCGGCAAGGTGGATGTTACCCTGGGTAGCACGGCCTGCAAAGTCCCCCTGGCTACAGAGTATGTGAATAAAGTGATCACCCGCGGTTCTGTGGGGAAGAAACGCAAAACACCCCGCTGCTAACTGTACATTGAGGTATCATCCTGAGTCGTCACTCTGGGCTTGTGTCATCCCGAGCCATCACACTGAGCGGAGTCGAAGTGCGAAATGTCAGGACGAAAGAGGTCGCCTCGGGTTTCGAAGAGCTCAACCATCGGCACTAAACCCGGACATTGAACTTGTCGAAATGTTAAGAATCCTGCAAACGAAGCCCTCAGGCTTCGACAAGCTCAGCCTCCAGTTCCATTTTCGATGAACAGTATTATTACCTAGTCCTTCAGGGCGGGGGTACTGAAAAACTTAAAAATATAAAGGACTTCAGTCCTGATTGTTTGGGCCCATCTACGTCCTCCGGACTACGATGGGAAATCTTAAGCCCCTGCTCATGTGTTGAATTAAAACCCCAGCTTCAAAGCGGCGCAAGTGAATCACTTAAGCAACATCATCTTCTGAGTTGCGCTAAATCCTTCAGTTTGCATGGTGTAGAAATACAGACCTGAAGAAACTGAATGACCAGAGCGGTCAATTCCTCGCCACTGAACTGTATAGGTACCCGCAGGCTGGAAATCAGCAACCAATATGGCCACTTCCCGACCCAGCATATTGTAAACAGTAATGTTTACATCAGCAGCTCCATCTAATTCATAAGCAATGTTGGTTATTGGGTTGAAGGGATTTGGATGGCTAGCATGCAGTTTTGAGGTAGCAGGGACAACAACACCCTCTCCAATTCCAACTGTGTTGTAGTGGGGAGGACCAAACCAATCAAATGTTGGTGCAATAGGACCGCCACCAACGTTCAGCCCCCAATAGTACATGCTTGATGTATCTGCAGGATCATAAAAGCTGAGCGCCAGTGGATCAAGGGCCCAGAAGGCTGTTTTCCAGCCGGAGCCTTGGTTATATACAGCCAGCGCTTCATGGCTGTAGTTCGGATCCGTAAAACAAACTGTTCCTGTTGAGGGGATCAAGTGGTCTGTCCAATTTCCAAAACCCAGCTCAGTAAAGGGGTTGTGATATAATTGTAGACTATCCCCGGCATAATCCCACAGGAAACCTGTCAGAGGATCATTCTCCACTGCATTGGTGGCATAAGGATCGAAAATAGAAGTCCATGGGCTAAAGCCAGAAACATCCTGAGGTCCCAGAGTTTCAACTCCAAGATACATGTTTTCAAAGGCACTCGCCGGGAATGTAGTATCAGCAAAATCTGAGATCACACCATAGTCCTGACCAGTGATGAATAGACGATGTGGTGTGTCTGCTGTACCCATAGCCAGCCAGGCGGCGTAGACTGAGCTATAAGATGAAGCATCATTAAATGGACCGCCACCCATGATGTGGTAGATGATCTCATAATGGTTAACCAATTCTGTACTAACAGGACCGAGTTTGGCTTCCCAGATATCGAAATTATTAAAGAATGTATCAGCCAAAGTTACTGTATAGTAATAAGCAGCCATTCCAACATCTAACGTTTCGTCATCATAGAACAATAGTATTGGCTCAGTTGGCTCAAAAACGGAATATGAATAGGGATCACTCAGATGAATGTCACCATTGGAAAATTCTGCAGAGACCCAATAAAGAACTTCAGTACCAGGTGCCTGTCCAGGAAGGACGCCAGTGTAAAGATCATCATCTCCTGACATGGGCACATCAAAGGTTTCATCGTTGATTGTATAGTGGAGTCTGACTTCAACCAATGAAACATTACCTGAAGGATCATCGGCAAGGATTGTGGCATTAACTTCTCGATCATCTGTGGATATAGTTGTTTGCAACTGGTCTACCCAAAAGCGGGGCAGAGGGCTACCCCAGAACTCAACATTCACACCCCAGTCCCACACATAAGACCGGATATGCCAGCCCCAATCATTGATGCCCGTGCGACCAATTGGAGACGAGAGCGTATTATAAAACTTTAGACAGGGTTGGGGGTCATGGTGGAATGGTGCTGACTGGAAGCCCATTCGATATTCCGTATTGACTGATTGATCCTCAAATCCGGCTAATTTTACAACCACAATAAAAGCTTCGTTCCTGACAAAATAGAACGATCCAAATTCTGAGTTCTCCAGATCCAGGGTCAGCATGTCTTGATCCAAAGCATTGGGATAAAGGGGAATATCGATCGTGCCTGTCTCAGGCCATAGTGGTTCCCCAAGAGGATCGTACTGAAAGCTGGAATCAGCGCCATCCAGATAATTTATTCCGCCAAAAATCCAATTGTCACCAGCAATGTCAAATATTCCCCCATTGTCATAATAGCCTAGCCAGGAAGCCGGCGCTGCATCTGCGATCGCTTCCTCGTTGATTTCATCCCAGGGGTAATTGGCGGCATAGATAGCGACTGACAGGCTGCCCCCAGTGACGTCGGGGAGGTCTGACATATTGAAATCAATTGAGTTGGCCTGGCCATCAGCAGGTGGTATATAGTACTCAGAAAAATAGTCACCTGACCAGCCACCAAAGTTTGTATTGATGGTTAGGCCTTCCATCCATGACATGGTGACCTCTTGAGCGAAGACAGCTATGCTGAGAAGCGATAGAAATGTCAGTCTTTTAAATAGATATTGTGACAAGCCCCCTCCCAATCATTGTTAACAAATCATGTGAATATGGTAATTCAACATATTTATGAATGCAACACACTTCGTACAATTAGAGGTCCAAGGGAAAGCCTTTGGCTTCGACGGGCAAAACCATGGGCACTAAACCCGGACATTGAGCGGTCATCCTGAGTGGTCACACTGAGCGGAGTCGAAGTGCGAAATACGAAATGTCCCATTAAAGAGAACGTCTCAGGCTTCGAGGACATCAGCCACCGGTGTAATTGAATTCACAGGCATCTCCGTTTTCACGGAACAATCCACACATTTCATCATATATTCAAACGATATTTACGAAGGCAAGATCAATTGGGATAGATCGAACTGGAGCGGGTATCACTAAAAGAATGAAACGAAATACATACTCGCCTAAAAACATTTCCACAAGGAGCTGAATGTGAAAAAAAGTACTATCATACTGATAGCAATTGTCGTCGTGATTTTCCTCATGATCTCGAGTGCTGTTGGTAAATACAATAATATGGTTACCCTGGAAGAAGGGGTTGATGCCTCCTGGGCTCAGGTAGAAAACGTATATCAGCGTCGTGCTGATCTTATCCCTAACCTGGTTGCTACCGTCAAAGGTTACGCTGAACACGAACAGGAAACTTTTACAGCTGTTACAGAGGCCAGGTCAAAAGTGAACAACATAAACGTGGAAGGCATTGCCAATAATCCACAAGCCCTACAGAATTTTCAAGCTGCACAGGGTCAACTGTCAAGTGCCTTGAGTCGCCTGATGGTGGTGGTGGAGAAATATCCTGATCTGAAAGCCAACCAGAATTTTCTGGATCTCCAGACCCAGTTGGAAGGTACTGAAAATCGCATTGCCGTTGAACGCAATCGTTTTAACAAATCCGCCCAGGGCTATAACACCATTATTCGTCGCTTCCCTGGATCAATCTATGCCGGTATGTTTGGTTTTGATCGAAAAGCTTATTTCGAAGCGGATGCTGGGTCAGAAGTTGCCCCAGAAGTAGCATTTTAAAAAAGCAGTAAAATAAATGTACGGGCGGAGCATGCTCCGCCCCCACAGCCATAGAAAAGAAAAATTTTAATGACAAAATATTTGACCAGAATAGTACTGCTTTTTTTGTTTGCCACAACCCTCCTTGCCGATGGTCTTTTTCCTGATCGCATCAACAAACAGGTGAACGACTGGGGTGACCTGCTGTCATCCACCCAGGAACGTCAACTGGAACAGGCACTCCGCAATTATGAGGACGAATCATCCAATCAGATTATTCTGGCTACTTTTCCATCATTGGAAGGTGAAAGTCTGGAAGATGTGTCGGAGAGAATGTTTTCCACCTGGAATCTGGGTCAGAGCGGCAAAGACAACGGGGTACTCCTCAGCATCTTTAAAAAAGAACGCAAAATCCGTATCGAAGTCGGTTACGGGCTGGAAGGTGCGCTCCCTGACATTACTGCAGGCAAAATCATCCGTAACGAGATCACACCCTATTTCAAAGAAGGACGCTGGTATGAGGGCATTGTGGGCGGATTACAGGGTATTATTCAAGCCACCACTGGTGAATACAAGGGAACCGGTCCACGACGTAGTGGTCAACGCAAAAAGAATAGCAGTCCCCTTGGTCTTATCTTTCCACTCGTCATTTTTATGCTGCTGGGTCGCGGACGTATGGGCGGATTAGGTGGATTCTTTCTCGGCTCCATGCTGGGATCATCCATGAGAGGTGGTGGCAGCAGCGGTTTCGGAGGAGGAGGTTTCTCTGGAGGCGGTGGCTTTGGCGGGGGCGGTGGTGCTTCCGGGGGCTGGTAGAAAGTTGGACATTGAGGCTCTCGAAATGTCCGATTATCTCACAAGCCTTACCCTTCGACGAGCTCAGGGGTCGGCTCTACATCTCACCTCAGAGAAACTCTCACATTGAGAACCAATTGAAATGTATCGTAATATGTGATCAGATATCCCTGATCACTGATAAATAGCTCATCCATGGTTTCAGAATAGGTCAGTATATTCTTGGCTGAAATAGTGGAATTAACTGCGAAATGATTCCAGTCTTGCTGTAAATCAACTGATACATCTACATTGTGTTTTGGCTCCAGAAAAACACCATCATCCTCAGAATAAATCTTACGACCATCCCACCACATATTGGCATTATAGGTCAAATTACCTCTTCTGAGTGTGAATCCGGAGGTATGACGATAACTCGGCTTCCCTGGGAAAACGGCTGGTTCATCCAGATTTAAAAACATGGAACTGAAATCAATGATGCCTCTTTTGGAAGGAAGGTGAAATTTTCCCGAAACCTCAACACCTGATATGGCAGCCTCATAGGAATTGACAGCCACAGGAGGTTGCCCCTGGATGTATCTCAGCAGAAGCTTATTAATATAGGCATTATCGAAAATATTGATGTGCCCGTCAAATTGAGTAATGGGTGCTCCAGGTCTCGCCTGGTAACTGAAATCGATGCCTAGATCCATGGTATTCACATCTTCCTTCAGCAGCCCCGTTTCTTGATAGATTGGCGTGGTTGTGATTTTCCTGAGAAATTCGTCCTGGAGTGTGGGCAATCTACTGTTGTTGCCTAATGAGGCGTAGGTCGTATAGTTGAATCGCTTGATGGTGCCAGCCAGACGGAAGCCAAGCCGTTTGGCAACGATATAGTGGTTGTTGAAAGCGTCGTCTGTAAGCTCATCAATGCGCCAAGGCTCCTCTTCACCAGTATGATAATACTTTCGTATTTCGTCCCAATTATAGGTCGTATTCACATCATCATAACGAATACCAAATTCGAAGGCCACCTGATTCATGGCCGGAACATCGCTATTGACTAGATATTTAGAAACCAGAGTCATTGACTGATCATGGCGATCCAGCTGGAGATCTAAAGATTTTTCAAAGACGGGTGGAATTGCTGTACTGGAGGGACCGCGATAGTATTCTGAACTTCCAGCGAACTGAACCAGCATTTCCATGGCGCCGCGTCTGATAAATTTGGCTATTCTATAAGAGGAATTATACCCAGAAGGCTCCTGAGTATAAAGGGGGTTTCTACTTGAGAAGTCCCAAAAGCTCACCCCAAAACTATCTTTGCGATAGGCATAGTCCAATTGCCAGTCTTTGCCCAATCTGGGTAATTCGCCAGTATAGCGAGCGTTATAAAGCTGGTTTTTTGAGTTGGTATTAAAGGATTCTGCCTCACCTTGCAGTGTTTGGGATTCCTGGCTAATGACTTTAAGGCGAACATTCCCAGAAGACATATTCCAGTTCAACATGGCGCTGCCAAAGAGATTTTCTGACTCGATATCTTCAGAAAAAGTCTGATAGAGCCTGGAGCGTTTGACCAGTTGAGAACTAATTGTAAAGTGATCAGCAACATAACTCGCTCTACCCGTGGCTGTCCCATTCCCACCATTGTTCAAATCCATGGAATTGGAAAAGAGTAATTCTGTATTTTTGGGGACCTGACTGTAGATATTAACCACACCACCAAAGGCGCCCACTTCATAAGGCAGGGTTGAAGCACCCTTAATCACCTCAATATTATCTACATCCTCCATGTTGATGACGCTTAGATCTGCAACATTTGTGAAGGAGTCGTTGATTTTGATGCCATCTAGATAAACTGGCGTTTCATTGGCGTTTGATCCACGAATACTGATGGTTTGTGCGCCATCCATCTCAGTGGAAATGACAACACTGCTTATACTCCGGGTAATTTCTTGAAAGTCCTGAACAGCACGGGTTCTGAGTTCAGAAGCACTTACTGATTGGCGGGCAGAGCTTACATCATAGTGTGAAGGAAGGCGGACAACACTCACATCTACTGGGGCTAGCTGTACCGCTTCAGGCCACAGATCTATCCTTAGGGTGCGCGTATCTACTGCAGTTTTTTCCGCAGCAGTATACCCGATATGATGTATAACAATGGTCAGGGGTAATTCTCTACTCGTTTCAAGTTTGAATTTGCCATCTATATCTGTGGTAGTCCCTATGTCGGTATCCTTGATGATGATATTGGCATTTGTCACTGGCTCGCCAGAATGAGAGTCCAGCACTTCACCTCTCAATAAAGTTTGAGCATACAGAACGGGTTGGGTGGCAATAGCAGTAATTATGAGATAGCATAAAAGTTTCTTCATGTCGTTTCCTCCAAGGGAGGCAAATATACATCACATGGATAGCAATGGGATGGATATTTCGGCGAATGGATTTATTCAGGTGTTGAAAGTAGTGGCTTGATTTTTCTGGCCATGACATCGTATCCCGCCAGGTTTGGATGTAGACCATCCCGGGTCAGGTCAGGATTCAAATATTGCATATCCCCCAGGAAGTGGGGATACAGATTGATAAATCCCAGTTCTTTTTCAAGAGCTAGTCGTGACAGAAACCCATTTATTCTTTTGATCTGATCAGGAGGACAATTTTTCCAGCGAGCTGTGGTAGGCAGGATTGAAATCAAGTATATATCAGTTTTTGGCAGGCTTGTCGCCAGGGTGTCCACAAGGGTGACAAACATGGCTTTCAGGTATTCATCACTTCGCTGATCACCAATATCATTGATGCCAATCATAAGGAAGAGTTTTTTGGGTCGTAAGCTCAAGGCTGAATTCTCCAGACGCTCCATGATTCCATCCATGTGGTCTGCAATGATACCCCTGTTTAGGACCCGATGCTCGGGGAAATAATGGTCCAGATCAAAACCCTCTGTGATTGAGTTTCCTAAAAAGACAAAGTCAACTTGATCCATGCTGTCCATTTCAGCATTAAACTGCTGATTCCTGTTGTGCCAGTGCTCAGTCCGTTCACGCACTTGAGCAAACAGCGAGGTGAAGCTGACCAGTAAGCAGATGAAAATTATAAAGGGTTTTTTATTTTCAGACACAAGGGACAATCCTCAAATATTTTTCCGGGATAATATCCACAATTCTTTGAACAAACTGGCGGGCTACAAAAAAGCTAAGTCCCAGTCCCACACAGGCCACCAGAAAGGCAGATAACTCGCGGGGTAATATATCCTGAAACGGTAGCACATAACCCAAAAACAAACCGAGAAGGAAGGCCGCCATAGGAATACCAAACTGAATAAACGCGAGATGCAGCTCCAGATTTGAAAGTTCCTCGATTTGCACTTTTTGACCCGGTTGAAATTCACCTGCCTGAGGGAGTGTCAGCAATCGTTGGGATTGCTTGCCCGGTGCACAGACCACCTTTAATCCACAGGTCTCACAGGCATCTCCTGTGGTAAACAGGATGGTCACCTCTGAGCCATCAGCGGACTGGATAAAACCGGTTTCACCATTATATAACATCAGGCGCTGAGAGCTTCTTCTTCAGGTACAGCTTCCAAAACAATCAAGGCATTGGTGGAGCATTTGGCCGTTGGGAGCTCAGTTCCTTGACCATAGAGATGATAGTCGATGATAGCCAAGTTGTTTTCCATGGTCATGAGACCCTCTTCAACCCCTCTCACACATAGCCCACAACCCACACAGGTCTTGATACAGATTTTGCGTGAATCTTTGGGTGTGTCAGTATTTCTACACGCCACAAAGACAGTATCTGCTTCGGGGTGCAATTCGATGATGTTGCGAGGACAGGCATCCACGCAATTTCCGCAGCCTGTGCATTTATCCTCATCAATGATGGGGAGACCATTTTCACTCATTTCCATGGCGTCAAATGGACAGGATTCGACACATTCCCCATAACCAAGACAGCCATGGAGACAGAGTTTATCACCCCCCCCGGTGATATGAGCAGCTGTACACGTTTCGATGCCCAGATACTCACCCTTGTGAGCACTTTCGTAGTGACCACCCTGGCACATGACCCTGGCAATAATTTTTTCGCCTTTGGTAGCTTCGAGCCCCATGACCCCTGCAATGGCTTCGCGAGCATCATCATTACATACAGGACACCCACTGATAGCTACCTCACCATGGACGACCCCTTCAGCAAAACTACCGCAACCTGGCAGCCCACAGCCACCACAATTAGCGCCAGGGAGATTATCCATCACCAGAGCAATACGTGGATCTTCCTCCACATAATATTTCTTATTGGCTACTGCCAGTCCAGCAGCAAACAATGCCCCCATACCCCCCATGCTCAACATTGATATACCGATTGATGCTAGATCCATTTTGAACAATCCTTTATGTAGATACAATCATCTTTAAAGTCTCTCAGCCACGTCATCCCGAGCGGAGCCGAGGGATAGCTAATTGCTATTACACTGAGCACCTCGCCGGAGCCTGTGCTGAGCAAAGCCGAAGTGCTCGGCGTGACGGGTTTGGATTCAATACTATGTGGAGATATAACCATCATCTATATCATCCCCGCAAAACCCATAAATGCCAGAGCTAGTCCGCCAGCAACAATCATGGTGATAGCGGCTCCCTGGAAATATTTCGGAACCGGTGCCAATTCGAGTTCTTCTCGAATGCCAGCCATAATCACCAGGGCCAGTGTAAAACCGGCACCAGCACCCAGACCAAAGACCACGCTTTCCATAAAGGAATAATCACGCAGGACGGAGAAGAGGGCCAGCCCCAGGATGGCGCAATTGGTGGTGATCAGAGGCAGGAAAATACCCAGGGTATCGTATAGGGGTTTACTCACCTTGCGGATGAACATTTCAACCAACTGTACCAGAGATGCAATGACGAGAATGAAGCTGACATATTGAAGTATGACCACATCAAATGGGACCAGGATAAGATGATAGATCAACCAGGTTACCACAGCCGTTATGAGCATGACAAAGGTAACTGCCATCCCCATGGACACGGCGGATGAAACTCGCTTTGAGACACCAACAAAGGGACAGATTCCCAAGAAGTAGGCAAGTACAAAGTTGTTAACAATGGCTGCTGAAAAGAAGATCAGAAAATAGCTCACGAGACAGCCCTCCCTTCCTTAGATCGAGAAGGATCGTTGTACCAATTGGCCAAGGCGATAAGAATACCCAGCGTAAGAAACGCGCCAGGTGGTAAAATCATAACCATCCACGGTGTGAACCAATCGCCAAGAATGGCGATACCAAAGATGCTGCCTGAGCCCAGAATTTCACGGATTATCCCCAACACCACCAGCACGATGATAAACCCTATACCCATACCCAGACTGTCCAGAAGTGAGCGTCCGATCCCGTTACGGGATGAGAAGGCTTCCTGTCGTCCCAGAATTAAACAGTTCACCACAATCAGCGGGATGTAGGGTCCCAAAGAGGCAGAAATAACGGGGAAGTAAGCTGCCAGAAATCGGTCAGCTACGGTAACAAAGGTAGCAATGATCACGATATATCCAGCGATTCGCACCTGATGGGGAATAAAATTTCTCAACGCGGAGATCATCAGGCTTGAGCTCAAGAGCACAAAAGTGGTTGCCAGACCCATGGCCAGGCCATTGTTGGCAGCGTTGGTGACAGCCAGCGTGGGACAGAGACCCAGGAGGCTGGCCATGACAGGGTTTTCTTTCCAGATACCTTTGATAAATTCAGTTTTTAAGGTTGCGGTAGAGCTCATGATTCAGGCCCTCCTTTGGATGGCCAGACTGTTTTTATATGCGCAATTTGGTCGTTGAGAATGGTGGTGACTGCCTTGGATGAGATGGTCGCGCCTGTGATTCCCTGGACTTCGTTGTTATGGGTAGGCTTGGCATTTTTGATAACTACGATTTCTGGTGAAATTTTGACCCCCTTGAACTGAGCGGGAAACCAGTAAGGGTCCTGTTTATTGGATGGATCCACCACAATCTTGGTTCCCAGGCCCGGAGTCTCGATCTGTTCCAGCACTTTGATGCCAGTAAGTTGAGTCATATCAGGTGAAAGTCCCACCATGATCCGCAACTCCCCCTGAAATCCACTTCCCACGGCCATAAAGGCGACTCCGACAAGATGCTCGGAGCTATCACGAGTTGCTATATAGATGGTTCCAAATTCGGTCTCCTCACTTGTATAAGTATCGTGAGCAGGCAGAACATCTCCAATGGCCGCCTTGAGGGCTTCCTGACGATGAAAAGCTATCCTGGGTTTGGTGATGGTATCCCAACCAGCCAGAATTCCACCAGATAAAACTGTGATCAGGGTCAGCACCAGAATCATGCGTGTAGATAAGCTCATTTTACTCATGCGCGGATCTCCCCGAAAAACTTGGGTCGGGTATAACGATTAATGAGCGGTGTAAAAGCATTCATGAGCAGAATGGAGTACATGACGCCTTCAGGCAGACCACCAAAGAGTCGAATAATCACCAGAATGAATCCAGCCCCCGCGCCAAATATCCAGGCGCCCCGAGCCGTTACAGGGGAGGTAACCATATCTGTTGCCATAAAAAAGGCTCCCAACATAAGTCCACCGCTAAAAAGTTGAAAAACAGGCGAAGAATAGGACTCAGGTGAAATCAACCAGAAGGCACCACTTACAAGGAAGGTAGACAGAAGGAAGCTGAGAGAGATGCGCCAGTCCGCGTATTTTCTGATCAGCAGGTAGATACCACCAATGAGAATGGCGATGGCAGAAGTCTCACCAAGAGACCCACTGATATTCCCTGTGAGCAATCCTGATAATTCACTGGTGACACCCTCAAACTTGAAGAGTCCCAAAGGAGTTGCTGCGGTGATACCGTCCACATCAGCATAGCGTGCAGTCAGCGGCCAGGTCCAGGTCGTCATAGGAACAGGAAAGCTGGCTTGTAAAAAGGCTCTACCTAATAAAGCTGGGTTAAAAATGTTGTAGCCCAATCCCCCAAAGAAATGTTTACCGACGACAATGGCAAAGACAGAACCTAGAGCTGTGCCACCTAGCGAAAAAGATGGCGGTAGAGTCATAGCAAGTAGCAGACCGGTTATCAGCGCTGAACCATCGGGGATGGTAAATGATTCACCTTTAACTCTGTTGACCAGCATCTCAGCAATCAGGGCTGAGGATACACTGGTGAGGATGATACCCACAGCAGCCCACTGGAAATACACCAGGGCTAATACTGTGGCGGGAACGAGAGCGGCGACGACATTCCACATAATTCTGGGAACCGTGTCCCTCGTATGAAAATGCGGCGATGAAGCCAGAATCAAAGGTGTCTCAGGCTTATATAATTTTGCTCTCGGATCCTTTTTCGGCTTCACCGGTTTTTTAGGAGTCTCGGGCTGTTCAGGCTGGGCTTGAGGTAGATTTTCTTCAGTCATGGGAACTCCACTAGGCCTGAGCTTTCAATTTTTGTTGTTGTTCTGTTGACTTCACCTTGCCAACTCGAATCCATTGAACCAGAGGAATACCAGAAGGACAGACAAAGGCGCAGGAACCACATTCGATGCAGTTAAAAACACCCCACTCCTTGCAGTCCTGGTACTTACCTGTCTCGACTTGTCGAGAGAGACGTGTGGGTACCAGGTTCATGGGACAGACACTCACGCAAGTTCCGCACTGGATACAGGGATAGTGACGGGTGTTTTTGAGTTGGGATGACTGCATACAGACAATCCCGGAAGTTGCTTTCAAGGTGGGTACCTGGAGATCGTATTGAACCAGACCCATCATGGGGCCACCCATAAATACCTGAGAGGTTTCGTCCTTGAGACCACTGCAGGCATCCACACAAACTTGAAAAGGGGTGCCAATGCGAGAGATAAGATTACCAGGAGATTGTATTGCGTCCCCAGTCACAGTCAGCATCCGCTGGATCAAAGGTTTGCCATCAACAACAGCCTCGTAAACTGCCAGGGCTGTGGCAATATTGTTCACAACAACACCCACATCCATGGGGAGTCCGCCAGCAGGTACCTTGCGACCCAGGGCAGCATCGATAAGCATTTTTTCCGCCCCCTGGGGGTATTTGACCTTCAGAGGTTGAATCTTAAAGCTGAGATTGAGTGCTTTCACCCTGGCTTCCATGGTGGCAATTCCATCTGCTTTATTGGATTCGATACCGACAATACCCTGTTTGATTCCCAACATCCTCATCATGATGGCCATGCCTTTGAGGATACGATCAGTATCTTCCAGCATAACGCGATGGTCACAGGTAAGGAAGGGTTCACACTCACAGCCATTCAGGATGAAGTGATCGATAGGTTTGTCAGCTGGTGGAGACATTTTCACATGGGTTGGAAATGCAGCGCCTCCCAGACCCACAATTCCAGCTTCGCGCACCAGTTTGCTCAGCTCTTCTTTTGGGGCGGTTTCCCAGTTTTCAGGCGTGCTAAGTAATACCCAGTCATCTTCCTCACCGTCTCGCTTGATGTGTATCATAGGCACTTTTGCACCAAGAGGATGGGGAAAAGATGCCACAGCAACCACGGTTCCAGTAATGGATGCGTGGATGGGGCTGGAAACAAAAGCTGAGGAGTCAGCAATCTTTTGTCCGGTTTTTACCGTGTCACCTTTCTCTACCAGAGCCTCGCAAGGGGCGCCTATATGCTGCTGAAGAGGAATAAACACCTCATCAGGAAGCGGCATAATTTGGGATGGTAAGTGACAGGTCAGGTTCTTGTATTCATCGGGATGAACCCCACGACGAAAAGTACTGATGTGCAGCTGGGATGATTCAGACATACGTGGATCGTCTCCTCATGGATATTTTAGGGCTCACCAGACAGAAAATTGCATTGGATAAACGGTTACATTCCATGTCTGAATGCAATGGCAAAAATAAGACCAGTAGAGGCCATTTTGCCAATCTCAGCCTATAAAAATGAATTTTAGTAAAATACTGTTCTTATTAGGGTATAAGGGTAATTAATGCGCGAATTATTAGTTGCGGAAAACAGGCAACAATATCGTAATGATGAATCCATTAACAGACATTTCGACAGGCTCAATGTCCAGGGTCCTGGTCCATCACCGATGGTTGAACTTGTCGAAACCTGAGGGGGTTACTACCTGAGCTAATTGTCTAGATCAGATCAAAAAAACTATTTGAAATCAACGCGCGAAGTATAGTTGAGGATAACTTCTTTGTTAGCAGGCACAGCAATTGTGAATTTCACACGTGAGGCATCCACTTTTGTAAAGGGATGGGATGCGCCCTGAACTCTCCAATTGCGGTAGCCAACCGTCTGAAGGACCTCCACTTCAACGGCCTCATCCTTTCGGTTCGCCAGGGTAATCCGGATATCTTGTTCGTTATAGCGGTCTTGTTTCGAACGTCGATCAAGGATCTCCCGCTTCCCCTTGACATCAAATGCTTCGCCAACTTCCAGGGTCACCAGGTCACCCCTTGATGTATGTTTCAGATTGTCTTCACCGATGAGCTCAAGAGCACCATCTGTATCTTTCTTGAATAGTCGTACAATACCGCCAGGCAGCGCGACACCTGTTCCGGTTTCTTTGTCATTGGTGAACATGATCTTAATAGGGATGTTTGTGAATTGATCACGAGTCCCCTGATATACATAGCGTTTTTGGGATTTGACGAGAGTGGGGTTGAGCCACTGGATTTGTTTTTCCTCACGGTTGTGAACCGAAACGGGAAAAGAAATATCATAAAGATGATATTCAAAAAATTGTCGCTCCTCTACAACCGGCATGCCCCTCATGGCCATCATTTGGGATTTTTCTCTGCGAGCATCGAACACCTGTTCAGGTCGAGCTCGATGTAGATCACCCGCCACCAACTTGAGCTTGGCTTCTTTATAATCTTTACCGGACTGATTGTTGAGATTGATCCAGGAGCTTAGATCCAGTTCACCTTCGTCCTGGTTGAGAACCGCCACATATTCGGCTTTCCAGGAGATTCCACCAGTGAGATAAGACAGGTCAAATTTAACTTTTCCGGTTTTTCCAGCATTTAAGGTCCAGGCCAGCGTGGGACGGACATACAGTCTCTCGGTGGGTGTTGGACACTTAATGGTTCCCACAAACTGACGCTGTATGATATCTGTGCCCCCACGACTTTTTAGAACGAGGGTGCTGTTGTCATAACTGAGCAGGGTGCCAGATATTTTATTGTCGTTTTGGAGGATCACTGTCACTTCTGCCTCGAGGTATTTCTTGAGCAGCTTGTTTTGATCAACCAAATCATAACGATAATTCTGTTCCAGAACTTGAATGTCTTGATTTGAGCCCAGTTTTACGGATGAAGGGTTCAGGGTCTCAGCCACCCGTTCAATTTCAATCTCTGAGACGCCTTTCTGGATTTGCCTTGAGAACTGTTCCTTAACCAGAGCCTCGCCATGGTTGTACACAGTGAGTTGGGTCTGTGCATGGGAAAGTGTTATGGCCAGGGACAAGAGGATGGACAATCTAAAATATTTGGACATGATAAGACTCCTCATAAGATACATGGTGAAGGTTCACGCTAATCTATATAGCACTTGCTCAGATATCAATTTTTGCCAGGGTTTTGTGAATGTCACCCACTGCAAGAAGTGCGGCTGATCCGTACCATTCTTTGAGCTCCATCTTGAGGCTACCAGCCTGAATGGCAGGATCAGACTTGGTTAAGGCTTCAGCCTCTTCCAAACTTTCAACATTAAAAAAATACAGACCCCTTAATTCTCCTGATCCATAAAAAGGGCCTGCCAGGGCAAGCTTTCCTGCATCCGCCATAGCACCTATGTTTTTCAGGTGAGCTGCTTGAAGCTCGTTCGCCTTTTCTGGCGATAAGTCCCTGTTGGGACCCTTCCTTAGAAAGGCGATGACGTATTTGCGCATCCCATAATCATCGGCACCATACTCCATTGCCTTGAGTGAATCATAGGTCTGTGTGATTAAAGCTGTCATATCAATGTCCTTTGATTCACATGAAAAAAGAATTGCAATCGCTATGATCAGATGAGCTGGGATTTTCATCACTTTCATCATTCAGAGACCTGGCTTTCAGCAAATTTCTTGAAGGCCTTCATATGCTGTAGGGATTGCTTCTTAAAGGCTCCGGGCATAAAGAAGGCCAGATATTTCATAAAGCCAGTGAATTGAAATTCTTGCTCAGTGATATAGTGGGTTTGGTTTTCGCCCCGCGCTTCAAATCGGTTTTTGACCAGATTGTAGACGCCTTTGGCATCATAGGTTCCTGAGAATTCATCAGGCAAATTCTTTACGGTAATGGTTTCAATCATCTCAATTTCGCGTTTGCCTGAAAGAAAGACCATTTTTGACTTTGCCCCAACTTCTCCTGGAGTCCCTTCCAGGGGCTCAAAGCTTTGCAAGCCGTCCATCCACTTATACATGTTATCAGTATTATCAAATAGTTTGATCACCTGGGCAAGCGGCAGATTGATATCAACTTCAACGGTATATTTCATATGACACTCCTCATCAGCACCCCCGTGGTAACAGTCATTTTAAAGACCCCCCCTCCAGCAAGTATAAGTCCCATTGAAGGCGATCCAAATCGGTTTTGGGCGTTCTCCCTCAGCGGGCAAGGTTGACTGTTTTAATTAGTCCGGGACTTTGATTTGAAAACGGTATCCTTCGACAGGGTAATGATATCGCTATAGCCATTAAAATTGATGGATTGCTTTTTACGTTGATCAAGATCTTGAATTGTGACAGGACCACTGGCATCGCTCATATTTTCGATAACATCCTGATAGACCACATACAAGATTTTCTGGTTCTCAAAATAAAGCTTCTTCTTTTTGTGAGCAAGAAATCTCCCCGAAACCGCATTCCCAGCTGAGTTGACAATCTGTATATAGTCGGCTGCCAGAAGTGCATTATTGTTTGGGATGGGTTGACTGGATAAAATGGGTGTGAGTGAATCAGATAAGGAATGGGTGACTGTGGTCTGTATCAACGATTTGGTGCTTTCCATATTTAAACTCATGATCTGGTTCACATATGTTACCGTTTCAGCCTCATTATCCTCTGTAATAAAGTTGATCGTCCCATCAGGAATTGCCTCATCAATCAGTGCTCCTGCCACACCAAATAATAAGCCCATGGGTATCTTCCCCTTGGGTCCTTGCCAGTCAATGATGATATCTCCGATGTATGTCATTTTTGATCGTTCACCCACCATAAAGCTGGTGTTGGATTTATCCAGATTAAGAAAGTTTTGCAGGTAAGCCAATCGGGCAATGTGATTTGCTCCCTGGGGTAATTTGGTAATGATGTAGCCGTCATCTTGACCACGAAAAGGATATTCCCCCCACATGATCTCATTAAACAGAATGGTGGATTCTCTGGAAACATCTTTACCATTATACAGGACGGTTAGCTTTCCAACTACCAGGCCCTCATCTGCTGCCAGATCGAAAACTTCAACCCTCCCGGTTGAAACACAGTTACTCACCAGCAACAGGCTAATTAAAATTAAGCCCAGTCCGATGCGTTTTTTAAATTGATCAGGTGAATATGTCATAATTTCTCCCCTCTAGTGACTGCCAGTTTGATATCAGCAGTCAGTCATTGTTCCACTGTCAGGTATAAGTTGAGCTCAAGCTCACACTTTTTTTATGAGCCAAAAACAATGCACACAGGTGTTGGTGCTTCCACTTGACTCACATATTTCAATAATCCAGTAGACGGATCGCGCTTCAACGTCACAATGTTATTGGTGTGTTGGTTGGCCACGAGCATAAAATTTTCATCTGGGGAAAGTGAAAAATTACGAGGACCCTCACCACCACAACCCTTGTTACCCAGGAGCTTCAAGGTTCCGTCATCCTCATTCACCTTCATGACGGCGATGCTGTTGTGTCCTCGATTGGAGGCGTAGACAAATTTTCCATCTGAAGAGATGTGAATGTCAGCGCAGGTATTGGATTCGGAATATCCAGCTGGTAAGCTTGAAATTGTGGCTCCCATGCTGTAATTGCCATCTGTGCTACGATCCAGCCGGGTCACGCTGCTGCTGAGTTCATTGGCCACATAAATCCATTTTCCATTGGGGTGAAAAGTCAGATGGCGTGGTCCATCCCCGGGATCCAGAGCCAGCTTTTCAGGCGTGGCAGGAATCAGTTTTTGTCCATCAGCATCGATACTTGAAAACCATAACTCGTTGGTACCGAGATCAATTGAAATGATGCTGCCATCTACTGGGCTAAACCATGCGGAGTGTGCGTGGGGAGCTTCCTGTCGGTCTGTAGTTCCTTGACCCGTATGTTGCTGAACATCTAAAAGCTCAGAAAGAGGACCGTCTTTTTCCAGCTTGAGTAAACCAATATTTCCACCTGTGTAGTTGGCTGTCAGCACATAACCTTCTTCATTCACATTCACAAAACAGGGGTGAGCGCCACCAGAAGATTGGCGATTGAGGAGGATAAGGGTATCCTCAAAGACCATGTAGGATTCCACACTGCCAACACCGTCATCATTTTTAACTTCGTTAATTGCCACCAGGAGTTTTTTGTCAGCACTTAGAGCTAGAAATGATGGATTCTCAGACATAACTGCCAGTCCTATTTGTCTCACACCACCAATGGCATTCAACTCATATTTATAGATGCCCTCGCTTTCGCTTGCACCTTCCGTATAAGTACCCAGATAAAATATTTGTGTGTCTTGTGTGTTCACGGTTTCCTCCTTGATGGTGTGACAGCCCGACAATACAAGGAGAGCTGTGAGAGTATTAGTTAGCCAAAGCAATTTCATGCTTGGTCAATATAGTCTGAAAAAGTGTACCACCATCCCAATATTGAGATGAGTTTTCTGTGCTATTTATCATGTCTCCAGAGGAGAACCACATTAATTTATGAAACATTGATTTAACCTTTTCTTAGAAATGTCGTATCACTTAACAGCATGAGTTATCAAGAAGCCAAAACCACCGATGCCGAATTGATTCTGAATTGTCAATCTGATGATCAGAGGGCTTTTAGAACTCTGGTAGAACGTTATCAGGGCACGGCTTTTCGTTTCGCATTCCGATTGACTTGTGATATGCCCGAAGCTGAGGACTTATGTCAGAAAGCCTTTATCAGAGTCTGGGATTATAGAAATCGTATAAATCAAGATTCACTTTTTTCCACACTTTTGTACACCATTGTAAGTCGCCTCTGGTTGGATCACCTCAAATCCAAAAGGCTCAGATTCTTTGTAGGCAAAGTTGAGGTATTAGATACTGAAATTGTAGACCCCAATGCTTCACCCGAGACCCTCGCCATCAATCTGGATCTGGCACAACGTATAAAGACTCTCAGCAAAAAATTACCACCCCGCCAGCGTCTGGTCTTTACACTCCGTGATCTTGAGGATTTAAACATTCGTGAGGTGATGGAAGTGACAGGACTTTCAAGGGGTAGCGTGAAGACCAATCTGAGTATCGCCAGGCAAAAAATTCGCAAGCAATTGCAGAACCTAACAGGACGAATAACATGAAACATGAGAAATGGATCAGGAACATCCACCTCTTACGCAAGGGCGAACTACTTCCTGATGAGCAACAAGCGTTAGATACCCACCTCACGGAGTGTGATCATTGTTCATCGGTTTATGACCATGCCCAACTTGACTGGATACGAGTAATGGGTGAATCTGCCACGGAGCCGGTCATGCCCAATGCTGAGCAACTTGGCGATAATATTCTTTCTGCAATTCGAAACAACGACCTTCAATCTTCTCATCAAGGAAAGACAGCTCAAATCGAGAAGGAAGCAATTTTCTTTATGCCCGGTTTTCGTTTAGGGCTGCAGGTCATGACTCTGGTACTGCTGGCAATCTTTTTCATCGAGCAGTTTCAAGTCACCAATTCAATCCAGGGACTGGAAGTCCAGCTACAGTCCCAGAATATTCAACCTCGATATGCACGCTTAAATATGATTCCCCCCACTATTAAGCGACAACTATTGGTGCTTGTGAGGGGGCAGCTTGAGAAACGGGGCATGCCCTCAAAAAGAATTGAACTAATTGTTCATAGTCTTGAAACTGGCTCCTTTGATAATAAAACCCTCACCACGAGAAAGCGGGATCTTACCCGCGTTGAGAAATGGATTTCTGGTCAATGGGGGATAGCAAGATTTAAGGATGTAAATACGCATTGGAGGCAACCATGAAATATGTAAGAACAGCTATTATGATGATTCCTCTGTTGATGATGGGGTGTCTTGAAGTTGAAACTACCAGCACTGTGAATGAAGATGGATCCATTACAAGAAGTATTCAGTTGAAGGGTTCAGTTGAAAGTATTTCGAATACAAATTTCAATATTCCACGTCATGACATTGCTCTTTGGCAGATTACTCAGGATTCATTAAAGGACGACAGGATTTTATATCATGCTGAAGCAGAGTTTGAATCAGTAGAAGCTTTAAATCAAAGTTTTAAGTTAAATACAATGGATCCGGGAGTCCAAATCATAGCCAGTCTGGTCCGTGATGAGGGATTCTTTTTCAACAGGTATTACTATAGAGAAAATATCTGGGCGGATCTACCAGGTCCAAAGCTTCCCCTGGAACCCTATTTAAGTCAGTCAGAACTGGACGCGCTAATAATGAACGAGGTTGAAGGAAATGAAGGTCTTTTGGATAGCACAGAATCAGCCCGACTTGAACATCAATGGGAACGCTACATGGAACAGCTGATTTATGATGATTTTGTCGCCGAATTGCGTAAAGGCGGCAAAAGCTCTGGAAACCTCTCAACGATTGACGGGATGATCAAGGCGCATTCAGATTCACTCATGCAGGCTCTCAAAACCACCAATTTTTATGATGAAAATCGTGTATGGAAAACAATTCTGGATAACTATGTAGATGGTGCCATTCTCGATGAGGTAGAGCAGGCTAATGCCGCAGGTTTCACCAGCTTTTACAAGTCCTGGCAGTTCTTTGAAGATGTCTTGATGGATGACTATAGCTTTAGTGTTGAATTACCAGGGGTCGTCCGAAATACAACAGCCAGTGATGTCCGTGGGAATCGTATGACCTGGGATCCAGAAACCATCATGCTCTTCTTTGGTGGAATATCTCTAGAGGCTGAGTCCTCAGTTATCAAACCCTGGTCTCTAGTAATTACTGGACTCATTCTATTGCTCACTTTGGTGGTGACACTGGCCGGTTTTGTCCGGCAGCGGAATAAAAAGCGGGCAGTTTAAAGTCATGCCCGGGACTTGCATATACAGCCTGCTGAACAGTGAGCAGTTCTAGGTATTCTAAAGCGTTTCATGTGATCTCCTTTCCTGGTGTTACACCATTTGTCCATAGGCGGACTGGCTGACATAAAAAAGTCCCTGATTCACCGAATTAATCGGTGCATCAACAAGACTTTCGTTTGAAGTATTCATCTTTGCTTTGGTATGAACATGGTCAAGACGCCAGTTTTTTGAGGGTCCTTCGCCAATGCGTGTGAATTCCAGGCAATCCTGACCGGCAGGTGCATTAATACATATTTGAGTTGTCATTTGCATTCCTCTCTGGAGGATCTACTCCAATTGTTAAATACATGAATAGGTATATATCTATATGTTGAATTAAAAAAAATCACTACGCTTTCCCCAACTTCTCAATATCCATAAACTGTTCCTGAAAACCATTACAACAGCTGGTGATACAAATTGAATCAAGGCGGTAGTAAACCTCTTTGCCGCGTTTGGTATGGGCGACAATATCAGCGTTTTTTAATACACTCAGGTGATGTGAGACCGAGGGCTGTTGCATGTCAAAGTGTTGACAAATTTCACTCACATTGAGTTCTTTGTCCTTAAGGAGCTCCATGATCTTGACCCGGCTGGGATCCGAGATTGCTTTGAAGAATTTATTTAAGTCGTAGGCCATTTTCATTTTCTCATTTATACATAGGAATGTATCTATATATTAATGAATGGCAATGCTTATTTTCAAATCTTAGAAATAGTTTGTTGGGGATATTCTGAAATAACTTCAGAAATCAAGGTCGCCAATTAAAGAGACTGAATAACTTTCTGGAGTTTGTCCTGGACCTGCTTGCTCATTTCCGTCAGCTCAGAATTCTCGACGGATATCATGGATGCAACTGGATCTACGGCGGCTATTTCAACGGTTCCAGGGGATTGTTCAATCACCACGACATTGCAGGGTAGAAAGACACCAATTTTATCTTCAGTCTGTATAGCATGATGGGCATAGCCGGGGTTACAGGCGCCCAGGATGGTATATCGTTTAAAATCCACATCGATCTTTTTCTTAAGCGTTCCAGAAACATCAATTTCACTGATAATCCCAAAACCTTCTTTGGCTAATTCAGCGGTAATGGTTTCCAGGGCGGCTTCAAATGTGGTATCAGATAATATGGTGCTGGTGTAATAACTCATGTGTTTCCTCTAAAAATTCGTGATATCATTGTATTGCTTCATCGTGTTCTTATCTGAGACGAATAAATGGCCTTCTCGTTACAAGAAAAGCCTCTGGCTTACGTGGCTATTTTTGAATTTTAAAGTGGGTTTGGTAAAGTCGGCTCTTTCCATTGCTTGATTTGTTCAATTCTTTCAGCAGAGTCTTCGCACTTGTGAAGCCACCCGCTTTGAATTCAACATCACTCCGACGACTGGTAAAATACAGGGTCTGTGACTTGGTATCAACAAAGGGACAATAATCCATGTTCTTTGAATTATAATCTGTCCCCAGATTTTCAGCCTGTGTCCAGGTTTTATCAGCTTTCCTGAAGGAAATGTATAGATCGCCACTCCCCAGACCATCCTCTCGGTTGTAGCCAGTAAAAAGCAGATAGGATTCATCAGGAGCGATAAAGGCGTTGAATTCATATCCTGATGTGTTGATGGAGTCGCTGAGAGAGATGGGTGACGTGAAATCCTTACCCTCTCTGGCGCTAAAAAAGATATCATCCTTACCCTTTGAATCAGGTCGATCGCTGGTGAAATAGAGATTCCCATCCTGAGTAAAGGAGGGGTAAAACTCATTGTGTTCTGTATTGACCGGAGCCCCCAAATTAATCGGATCCGACCACTTCGATTTGGAATCATCACGTTGAACTACCCAGAGATCATAGTCTTTAACCGTTGTACTGTCGGATGTGAGAGGTCGGTTGGAGGCAAAATAGAGTTGCTTCCCATTGCTTGAGAGAAAGGGCTCCAGGTCTGAATGGCTCCCGGAAAAGGATGCAATTTTGGGCTTGCGCCACTTGTTGCGAATTTTATGAGCAACCATAATAACAGATACCTCACCCAGGGGGCTCTGAGCCGTAAAGTAAGTTTCATGGTCACCCAGGGTAACATCCCGAACATTGGGAAACTCCTGGAGGATTTCCTCTAAAAAAGGGGATGGTTTTTCATGAGCTGGGAGTGATCCAAACATGAAGACAAGAGTAAAAAATATGGTGGGGAAATGCATGGCTTTCCTATGATACATTAGATTGAAAAATCTCGATATAATCTGACAGTCCCTTGCGGATTCCCCAACAAAAATCGTTAAACGGACATCACTCTCTATGACGGTAGAAAAAGGTTGGAGTGATTAAATCTCTTGACAACGTTCTATTGCACTAGTACACTGAAGCCACTATGAAACACCCAAAAAAAATGCCTCACCTTTTTAGCCCGGACCAGTCAATCAGCTGGCAATGTTAAGTCTGCGGACTTAATCCCAACTCCCCAGATATAAATAATCAAAAGAGACAATCTCAGGAAGTTATGAATGTTAAAGCTTGACCATATCTCCACACCGGCCCTCCTTCTGGAAAAAGATGGGTTGATTAGCCTGCGAAGGGGAGCCCTTCATCGACTCAAAAATTTAAACCAACTCGCTGACTTACAGGCTAACCATTCTGGATCCATCGCTTTTGTGGTGCCCTTTTGTGCTGCTGGTGAAAACCAGATGGAAGTCCTGGGAGAGGAAGACATTCTTGGGTTGGCCGTTGAAGACGAACAGCCTATCTCTATCTCTGAAATCGATGCACTCACACAAACTGGGAATATTTCATTTAAACAAGACTTTCAACCGACCATCAGCGATCATGATTTTGCCCAGGAGGTAAAAAAGATTCAAATGGAAGAGATAGCACATGGAAATGCTTGTCAGGTTGTCTTTTCCAGAAAATTTGAGGCACTCCTGGATGCCATGTCACCGCTCGTACCCCTGATCCTTTTTCGTCTTCTTCTTCAGCAACAAGGCCAATACATCACCTTCCTATTCTCAGTTGGAGCCGGACATTACTTCGTAGGGGCATCTCCAGAACGACAATTAGAAATTCATGACGAGAATGTTATCAAAAATCCAATCGCTGGCACTATGCCCAAAGAAAGCCATGAGAAATTTGTTGAGCAGCTCAATTCTTTTCTGGATGATCAGAAAGAGATCAATGAATTATCTCAGATTCTGGATGAAGAACTTAAAATCATGTCCCAGATTTGTCCAAGGGGAGGAAAGATTTTAGGCCCATTCCTAAGGGAATCAGGTGCCGTCATTCATACTGAGTATCACTTGATAGGTCACTCAAAAAAACCAGCTATTCAAGCCCTGAGAATCTCCTTACATGCACCAACTCTGGTGGGGAGCCCTCTGGAAAGTGCTTTTCGCATCATAGCCAAAAGGGAAGCAGAGTCCAGACGCTATTATGGTGGCGAAATTGGGGTCATTGATGAAAAAGGAGATATGTATAGCGCCATCTTGATCAGAACGGCAGAGATCTATAAAGATGGGCGCATAGCCATCCAGGCTGGGGCTGGTATTGTTCGAGATTCTGATCCCATGAAAGAAGCCCATGAAACCAGTGCCAAAGCCGCAGGACTTATGAGTGCTTTGCAAGGGGACAACTCAACGACGGGGAAGTTTCTTACAGATGATCTTTTAGGGCAAGTCAACCAATCTCTGATAGATCGAAACCGGACCTTTTCATCATTTCACTTTGAAGACCAGATTGATCATCTCGAGAATTATGATAGCAAACCTCAGCGGATCACCATTATCAATAATGAAGATAATTTTGCCTTCATTTTGGGTCATCTCACTCGGCATATGGGGTACCACACAGAAATCGTGGACACCTTTGAATATTCCAGGAATGGGAGTTCCGCAGACATCATAATTTTGGGACCTGGACCAGGTGATATCAATGATTTTGAAAACGCCCGTATGGTTCGACTTTTGGAAATAACCCGGGTCTTACTCGATGAGCAGCAACCCCTGCTTGGTGTGTGTCTCGGTCTGCAATCAGTTGCCAAGATCTTAAATATCCCTGTAGAGGTTCAGAACTTTCCCACCCAGGGCTCACAACTTGAGATCGATTATTTCGGGTCAAAAGAAAGGCTTGGTTTCTACAATTCTTTTTCTGCTGTGAACCAAGATATCCCCTCCAATATTGAGGTCAGCCTGAGAGATGATCGCGTGATGGCCTTGCGGAAGGACAAGCTGTGGGGGATGCAGTTTCATGCGGAATCAGCCATGAGCCGTAATGGGTATAAACTTCTATCCCAGGCCCTGGAAAGCTTAGCAACATCGGGAGGTGAATCGATATGAAATTAGAATCGTTTGTCAAAACAAGTATCTCAGGGGAAATGAAGCTTGAAGCACAAAAAGCATTTTTACTTGAATTGAATGAACGTGGTTTTAGTGGAGACGATATTGCTGCCCTTATTCACTTGTTTTATGAGCAAATGCCCGAGAAACTTCATCTTCCCGGCGCAATTGATCTCTGCGGTACCGGTGGGTCAGGTCTCCAGCGTATCAACACCTCTACCCTTACTGCCTTTGTGCTAGCTGCAGCCGGAGTTCCAGTTGCCAAGCACGGAAATAAAGCCGCCAGTGGTCGTTTTGGCAGTTTTGATCTTCTTGAAACACTGGGTATCAACATCATGGCAGATAAGCATCGCCTGGAATCAATTTACAAGGCTCAAAACTTGGCTTTCATTTTTGCCAGGAGCTTCCACCCTGTCTTCAAACATTTCGCTGCGGTTCGCCAGGAGCTGAAGGTCAAAACCATCTTTAATATTTTGGGGCCGTTGTTAAATCCAGCCAATCCCGAATACCAGATTATTGGCACATCCAACCCAACAGATATGCAGCTCATTGCCGAAGCAGCTCTGGCTTTAGGCAAGAAAAAGGCATTGGTAATAAATGGAAGCGATGGTCTGGATGAGCTTACCCTTGCCGGTAAAACATCTGTCATGGAAATCAGAGACGGAAAAATTGACGCTTATACCCTGGAGCCAGCTGACTTTGGTTTCGAAATGGTGGATTTTTCTCAGATTGCAGGTGGTGATCAAGATTTCAATATTGGCATCACTAAATCCATTTTGGATGGGTCCTGTACCACGGCCCATATCAATTTGGTTTTGGCCAATACCGCCCTGGCACTCAAGTTTATGGGAAAGGTTCAAACCTATAAAGAAGGTGTTGAAGTGGCGCAAGAGGTCATAGATCAGGGACTTGCCCGCCAATTATTAGAGCGATATAGTCAATTGAGCAATGCGCCTGACATCCTCCTTGAAATAGCAGATCATAAACGTACAGAAATTGCCCTGCTTAAAACGACTTTCCCCCCAGAAACGATAAAATCTGGAATACAACCTTCAGATCGTGAATTCAAGGGAGTTCTTGCCAGGATCGGAGATTTAAATCTCATTGCTGAAATCAAAAAGGCATCGCCTTCTGAAAAACAAATTTATCAAGGCACCTTTTCAGCGGCTGAAATTGCCAGCGTTTATGAGAAGTCGGGCGCTGATGCTATCTCGGTTCTGACTGATGAAAAGTATTTTAAGGGATCCCTGGAGAATCTAAAACAAGCAAGAGGAGCAACCGAAAATATTCCCATCTTGATGAAGGATTTTTTCATTGACGAATACCAGATATACCTGGCAAGATATTGTGGCGCTGATGCAATTTTACTCATCGTGGCGTTGCTTACAGAGGAACAGATAAACACCTACATCGAGATCACTAAATCCCTTGGTATGGATGTTCTGCTGGAGGTCCACAACCCACGGGAGTTGGAAATAGCCCTTAAATCAAATGCAGAGATTATTGGTGTGAACAATAGAGATTTGCACACCTTTAAGATTGATACAAAAACCTTTATTCGACTGTTTCCTCAGATTCCAGACTCAAAAATAACAGTGGCAGAAAGTGGCTATACAATTGATAGCGCCAACCAGGTTCTGGGGTTTGCCAATGCGGTTCTCATTGGCAGTTCCATCATGCGGAGTGAAGACATGGACGAGTCCATTCGTAAGATTAAAACCCCGCGAAGGAGGTTTAAGGCTTGTGGCATCCGAACCTTGAAAGATGCTCGTCATTGTGATGATCAGGGAATTGCTTTTGTAGGATTAAATTTTGTTCCATCCAGCAAGCGTCGAATTAATGTAGAAACGGCTGGGACAATATCTAGTTCTCTCAAAAACAGTTACTCTGTAGGTATATTTCAAGATCAGACGTTAGAAGAGGTTGCTCAAATTTCAAAGGACACAGGTCTGGATTTTGTACAGCTTTCTGGTTCAGAATCCGTGGCGTATTGTCGGGAGATGGAGTTGCCAGTTATTAAGACATTAAAATTGAAAGATCTCGATTCCGCGGAAGATTATGGTGAGGATGTAGATATGTTTATTGTTGATGGAGCAATCCCAGGTTCAGGAGAGGGCTACGATTATTCGAAGCTGAAGGACTTTAATCCACCTAAACCATTTTTTGTAGCAGGAGGTGTGAACCCAGAAAATGCCAGAGCCATAATATCCACTCTCCCTGGAGCCGCTGGTCTGGATGTCGCTTCCGGTATCGAATCGGAGGGTGTGGTAGACACTGACAAAATTGATAGAATTAGACAAGCGATAGTTGGGAAGTGACCATGGATTACAAAACAACGATCATTAACAAAGATGGACATTTTGGATCCTTTGGTGGACGCTATGTCCCTGAAGTTCTGGTCCCCATCATGGATGATCTTCGCGATGCTTTTTTTGAGGCAGTTGAAGATGAAAACTTTATCGGAGAGCTGCAGAAACTGCACAGGACATACACGGGTCGTCCAACACCACTATATCACTGTGAGAATCTCTCAGCAAAACTTGGCGGAGCCCAGATTTTCATGAAGAATGAAGGTCTGTTACATACTGGTGCTCATAAAATTAATCATTGTCTCGGACAGGCTCTCATTGCCAAGCGCATGGGCAAAAAACGAGTCATTGCAGAGACTGGAGCGGGACAACATGGTCTAGCAACGGCTACGGTCTGTGCAAAGTTTGGTCTTGATTGTACAGTATACATGGGCGCGAAAGATTATGCACGCCAGCGTCCCAATGTCTTCTGGATGGAGCAATTGGGAGCTACCGTAGTCCCTGTTACCGATGGTGATCAAACCCTCAGAGACGCCATCAATGCAGCGCTCAGGGACCTCATATCTCAACCTGAAGAAACCCACTACCTCCTCGGGACCGTTTGTGGGCCTAACCCCTATCCATCTATGAATACCTATTTCCAGAAGATCATTGGAGAAGAGGTGAGGACTCAAATTGAGGATCAAACAGGAGGAACACCGGACTATTTGATTGCCTGTGTCGGTGGCGGAAGCAACGCGTTGGGCTTATTCTATGATTTTTTAGATGATGAGCATGTCAAAATGATTGGAGTGGAAGCCGGAGGAAAGGGTGTTGATGGTCAAGAACACGCCGCTCGTTTTCAGTGTGGTTCAGTCGGTGTTGCAGAAGGGTTTAAATCATACTTTTTGCAAAATAGTGACGGCCAGCTCTCCAGCACGCATAGCATTTCAGCAGGATTGGACTATGCCGGCGTAGGTCCACAAATCGCCTATCTTCAAGAATCCAAACGCGTGAAGTTTTCTTATGCATTAGACAGAGAGGTTATGTCAGCTTATCAACTTTTAGCTCGAACAGAAGGTGTTTTTGCTGCCCTGGAATCCAGTCATGCAGTTGCTGAAGTAATCAAATTAGCACCAAGCTTGAAGAAAGATCAAAGCATTGTTTTCAACTGCTCAGGCAGGGGAGATAAAGATCTATTTATTGTCACCAAAGAGCTTGAAGATGCAGGCTTTAAAAGCTTTTTAGCTGAAGAACTTGCAGAACTGGAAAAAGGTTCAGGTACATCATGAAGAAGCTGAACAGTCAATTGGATCGTATCCAGTCCTCAGGAAAGCCAGGCTTCATGATGCATATGGTGGCAGGCTACCCTGATTTGAAGCGTAGTGAGAAAATTGCCACACAAATCCTGGAATCGGGAGCGGCTCTTCTGGAAGTTCAGATTCCTTTTTCCGACCCAGTGGCAGATGGTCCTGTCATCGCTCGAGCCAATGAACTGGCTTTGAAGAATGGTGTGACGGTAGAGGGAAGTCTTTTAGTGATCGAGAGGATTGCAGCGTCTACGGAGAAACCCATCCTGATAATGACTTACTTCAACATCATCCAAAATTATGGTGTGGAGCAGTTTTGTAAACGAGCCGCTGAAATAGGAGTCCAGGGTTTGATTGTCCCAGATTATCCTTATGACGAGGAACAGGACAACTCCCTTATCAAGTATAGCCATGAGAATGATCTGGCTTTAATCCAGGTCATTGCATCCACCTCAAGGGCGGACCGTATCAATGAAATTGTTAAACATGCCAGTGGCTTTATCTATTGTATGGCCAGGACTGGGATAACAGGCAGGAAAACAGATATCAATTTGCAGACCATCAAATATCTGGAGTCTGTAAGAGCCAGTTCTGATTTGCCCATGGCAGTTGGTTTTGGCTTGTCAGAGAGAAGTCAGGTTCAGGAACTAAAAAATTATGCCCAAATTATGGTTGTAGGTAGCGCCCTGATCAAAGAATATGCAGATATACCAATTGATAAGGGCCTGCAGCAGATCAAAAAATTCATGATTGGATTAATTGACGTCTAACCCTTCCTGTAACCGAATAGTTCCAAAGCTGTCCTTAATTCTCTACAGAGTTTTATCTCAAAAGACCTGTGAAAGGGCGTGTCTGGCGGTACTTTTTCCTTATTCCTTCAACCACACCGGTTAATTTCTAGGCCATGAGTCTTTTCAATAATGCCGAAAACCCCAGCACGCTGCCTCCCCTGGCAGAACGTATGCGTCCCAGCACACTCACCGCTTTTTTGGGGCAGCAGCATCTTGTGGCGGAAAACAGGCTTCTGGCGAAAGCGATTCTAGCAGGTCGTCTTTTCTCAATCATACTCTGGGGACCTCCAGGTTGTGGAAAAACCACCCTGGCCAAGATCATTGCCAGCCAGGTAGAAGCTCATTTCTATGAACTTTCAGCTGTGTCATCTGGAGTTAAGGATGTCCGCGAGGCCATGGCCAAGGCCAAGGCTAATCGAGAAATGGGAAAACCTAGCATCCTGTTTATTGATGAAATACACCGCTTTAATAAAGCCCAACAGGATGCCCTGCTTCAAGCTGTGGAAAATGGTGTCATTACGCTGATTGGCGCCACCACAGAGAACCCCAGTTTTGAAGTCATATCACCCCTTTTGAGTCGTTGCCAGGTACTCAAGTTGAACCCCCACAGCAAAGAAGATCTAGCAGAAATTCTTACACATGCCATTTCTGAAGACCTTTTTTTGAGTACTCAAAACATCCAGTTTGAAAAGGACGGTAAAGATTTGCTCCTTGAGTCAGTCTCTGGGGATGCCCGACGCCTTTTAAATGCCCTGGAAATTAGCACATCGGTTGCAACGCCAGATCGCGATGAAGATCAGGTCATCACCATTACCGAAGAACACGTCAGGGAGGCTCTTCAGAAAAAGCATCAGTTGTACGACAAAACTGGCGACTATCATTATGATGCAATCTCAGCGTTTATAAAAAGTGTGCGAGGCAGCGATCCCGACGCGTCCCTCTACTGGCTCTCTGTCATGTTGGAAGGGGGAGAGGATCCAATATTCATTGCGAGACGATTGATTATTCTGGCTTCAGAGGATGTTGGGAACGCAGATCCCCAGGCTTTGACCCTGGCCACTTCGGGGCTTCAGGCTGTGCACGCTATCGGAATGCCAGAAGGTGCCATCGTTTTATCCCAGGTCACCACTTATCTGGCTTCCACCACGAAAAGCAATGCCAGCTATATGGCCTTACGAGCGGCCCAGGAAACCGTTCGGGAAGAAGGCGCAAAATCGGTCCCCCTACACCTGCGCAATGCACCAACCAGTCTGATGAAAGATCAGGGGCATGGTAAGGGTTATCACTATCCTCATAATTACCCCGGTCACTTTAGCGATCAGAACTATTTCCCTGATGATCTGAAGAACAAACAGTTTTATCGACCCACGACTGAAGGTATAGAAAAGCGTATATACGAGCGTCTCGTTACTCTGTGGGCATCGCGCTTTGAGGAACCTTCTGGTTCATAACCCATTCAAACTCTCATGCAGCCCACATTCAGACCACTCGCTTTCCGCCTTACACTCCTCTGCATATTATTAGCCTTGTGTAATTCCTTTGTCCTGGCTGCACGGGGCGAAAAACTGGAACTAATTCAAGCGGATGAAATCCAGTCCTTTACTCGCGGGGGTATCACCTATCGACGCCTGGTTGGCGATGTAATAATGAGACGGGGAGATGCTCTGCTCGACTGTGATGTTGCAGAATTCCAAATGGAGAAGGACGAGGCGCTGCTGAGTGGTCATGTCACCATCACTACTCCAGACTCAAAACTCTCCAGTAATACAGCCCGCTATGCAGGGAGTGATGAATATGTAGAACTCCTTGGTGACGCTCGTTTTGAGGATGATCCCTTTGTGGTCACGGCCCAAAAACTTGGCTATTATATCGATCTAAAAAAGGTTTTGGCTACCGATAATCCAGCTCTGGTAGATAGCGGTTCCACACTGATGGCAGATACTATTTATTATTATGAAGATAGTCAGCTAGGTGATGCCCGGGGAAGTGCTTCCATGGTGAATACCACAGATAGTCTCAGCGTTTCAGGAAGACATTTGCTGTACTATTCAGGCAAAGATTCTCTGCTCAGCTACGGAGACGCTCAATTCAAGAAGTGGTCAAGTGAAGACACCACCCTGCAGATTGACTCAGACAGTCTCAGTCTTGAAGAGGGCTATTTTTTCGCCTGGCAAAATGTTGAGCTGCGTAATGGTGATGCGTTGGGCACCTGTGGACAGGCCGTCTACATGCAAGATGATGATGTTGCCATCATGCGTGAAAATCCCGTACTGCAAGAGGATGATTTTGTCTTGACCGGTGATGTTTTTAATCTGCATATGGATGATGGCGATCTGAAATCGGTGTATGTCCCGGAAAATCCCCACTTCACCCAGAGAAAAGCTTCAGATGATACCACGTTTACCGATTGGCTTGATGGCAAGGTCATGGCTGTTGAATTCAGTGAGGGACAGCCAGAGACAGTGACTTTGATTGAAATGGCAACCTCCTTTTTCAATGTAATTGAAGAAGGAACCTACAAGGGCTCCAACAAAGTAAGTGGCGACACCCTCTTTATCCTCCTGTCAGACTCAAGCATCTCGGATATTTCCGTCACCGGTGGGGCAGAAGGCGAATTTACACCAACCAGCGGCAGTAAAGATATTTCGTCTCCCATCAAATATTGGGCTCACCATATTGCGTATAGTATGCAGCATGAAACGACCCAGCTCAAAACCAACGCCTCAATTGATTATGGCGATATGAAATTAAAGGCTGGTCATGTCGGAGTGTACTGGCGGAAAAACCTTCTGCGAGCTCGTAGTCTGATTGATACGCTTGGCTCTGCGGACTACCCGGTTCTTTCTCAGAAGGGTCAAGAAGATTTCAATGGCCAGAGCATGGTATATGACCTGAAGACCCGACGGGGTAAAGTGGCAGCAGGTCGAACCAAGATGGATGATGGCAACTACTATGGTGAAGAATTGACCCGCATTAATGAAGACATCTATCTCATGGAAGATGGCTACTACACCACCTGTGATCTTGAAGATCACCCTCATTTTTATTTCTATAGCAGACAGATGAAATTGTTTACAGATAAAATCATCATTGCCAAACCGGTAGTGCTTTACATTGCTGATATTCCACTGATGGCCCTGCCCTTTGCGGTTTTTCCACAGAAAAAAGGACGCAGCTCTGGATTTATCCTGCCTTCCTATGACTATCGGCCTACCAATGGAGGTCGTGCTCTGAAAGGGTTTGGGTATTATTGGGCTATCAATGACTATTCCGATTTCAAAATGACCGGAACCTTTTGGGATCAATACGAAGAATTCAATTTAAGAAGTGTACTCAGGTATAAAATGCGCTACAAAATCAACGGTTCCATTGACGCTTCATTGGTTTCAGACCGTAATGCCCTGGATGATCCCGTGAATTGGAAGTGGCGGCTCAAATTTAAACATTCACAGACCATTGATCCCAGTTTCACCATTCGAGCAGATGGAGAGCTCTCCGGTGATGCCAATTTCGATAGAAATTATAGCCATGATCAAGACCAGCGTTTAAATACCAAACTGCATTCTGGTATCTCCATCAATAAAAAATTTGAATCCATCAATAGCACGACATCGCTGAGTGGAACTTATGATGAAAATCTCCAGGTTACTCGCCGGGTGGGAGAGGCACCGGAATCTGCGGGGATCAAGTTGACGGGACCCACGCTAGCATTACCTTCCTTTCGGTTCAGTCGTGCATCGTCTCCAATTATCAAGATAAAAGCGAATCAGGAACATTGGTATAATAGCTTCCGTTGGAGCTACAATAATGCTTTTAGTAGTCGACGCAAATGGAGCTATCTATCCTACGATAATCCTGACAGTCAGGCGACGGATACACTCCTTTGGCAGGAAAATATTGTGGATACTCGGACCTGGAATCACAACATGAGTCTTTCAGGCGACACACAGGTGATGAAGACATTGAAGCTGGTGGGGTCAGTTTCCTATAAAGATGCCTGGGGCTTTAAATACTTCGATCCCATTCTGGATGAAAATGGTTTGGCTCTGGTGGACACTGGCTCGGGTGCTATTGAAACCGCAGAAATCGAAGGCTTTATCCGTCGTGGAACCTTCAGTACCAGTGCCAGTCTGAATACAAAAGTGTATGGAATCTTTCCAGTAAAAATTGGACCGCTTCAGGCTATCAGACACACCCTTACTCCCTCAATATCCCTGAAGTATACACCTGATTTTTCAACAGATTTTTGGGGATATACAGAATCTCTAACGGACACAACTGGAGCAGTACAGCGCTTCGACCGTTTTGCAGGAAGTGATCTGGGTGCCACATCAAGCAATGAAGCGCTAAGAATGAGTTGGAGATTGAACAATGTTTTTGACTATAAAATGTTTCGTAATGATGTGGAGAGTAAGTCACAGTTTTTCACCTGGAATATGAATGGATCATATAATTTCAAAGCTGATTCCCTGAAAGCTTCGGATATTTCCAGCAGCATGAAAGTGAATATTGGAAAATCTTTCCGACTCAGTCCCAGTATGACTTATGAGGTCTATGAGCGAGACTCAACAGGCACGCATAAGATTAACAAGTTCCGTGCTCCACGAATGACCCGGGCTGGTTTCAGCTTTGGTTTTAAGCTAGAAGGAGCACCCCCGGGCGGCTTACGCTCAGGTCCTCGTGAGAAGACGTCTCCAGACAGTTTGAGCGCTGACTCTGCCCAAGGTTTTGATGAGGATTTTGATTTTAGTGAGATCAAAGTTCCCCGGGCTGGTTCTGGTCGCAGTACCGCCGCCTGGACAGCAAATTTTAGTTTCAGTTATTCATATAGCCATCAGAATCCATTGGAGGAGGCCAAACAAACTTTTAACCTGGGCACAAGCTTAAAGTTCAATCTCTCTGAAAACTGGGCCGTCAACTATAATCCCAGGTTCAATCTCATAGATAAAAAATTGGTCAGCGGTTCTGTTGGAGTTACCCGAAAATTGCATTGCTGGAAGATGACCCTATCCTGGACACCTATGGGTAGATGGGGAGGTTTAAACCTGACAATCCGCCCCAATGCTTCTCAGCTTCAAGACTTGAAAGTGGAACATACGGCACATAGAAAATATTAAAAGCTCTATAGTCCATCCTCGATTACTGCTTTAAACACAAAGACATCAGTACTAAAAATCCACAAATAGACCTGTGCAGAATAGGCGTAGACTTTTTTTTATCCGGGATTACTTTTAGTACAAGCATTTAAAACTATAAATTCGGAGTGTCTGTTGTCCCAAGTCATTGAGTTGAAATCTCATCCACTCGTCTCACACAACTTAGCCATACTGAGAAGTAAAGACACTGACAGTCAACGGTTTAGAGAATCAGCTCAGCGATTAAGCAGCATGGTGCTTATGGCAGCGACTGAATCATTAAGCACCGTTGAGCAGAGTGTTGAAACGCCCATGCAAAAAACCACTGAAATGGTTTTCGCTGAAGACATCTGGTTTATCCCTGTTCTGAGAGCTGGTCTGGCTATGGTAGATATTGGTCTCAGTCTTATACCTGATGCACACGTTGGTTTTGTGGGTCTATATAGAGATGAAGAGACTCTGGAACCCCAGTATTACTACAAAAATTTGCCGGATTATTCAACCAGTGCACATAGCTGTTTTCTCATGGATCCCATGCTGGCTACGGGGGGAAGTGCCTGTGCAGCGATTGAGTTGTTAAAATCTCAAGGTGCTACAGACATCAGATTATTGACTCTGATCTGCGCTCCGGAAGGCATAAAAGAAGTCTTTACAAAGCATCCAGATGTATCCATTTTTACTGCTTCTGTAGATGAACGATTAAATGAGGTAGGATACATCGTCCCCGGTCTTGGGGATGCAGGCGACCGATATTTTGGGACTTGAGCTCTAAGTTCAGCCCAAAAACGGCGGAAGGGAGGACAGTCCGGGCGGACTGCCTCCCCTCCTATCTCGCTAGTGCAGGACAGCGGAGATATCTTCATCAGCTAGCTACTCGATAAAGTCGGCCTCGGCGAACTCCTCGATACTGAAATCATTTTCTGGATCAGCGTCCATTTGTAGGATGAATTCCACAACCTTTTTTTGTGCTCCCTCTACCTGCTTGCGAGAAACGGGTCCTTCTTTGGGTTCATACATGGCCTGCTTCTTTTGAGGCAGGTTCTCTACAACCCTATCGGTTAATTCTTGATCCTGCCCCTTTAGTGCGAGAGCAATATCATCGATATCAAGACTGTTGAATACATCTCTGAGAATGTTCTCCGGGAGCATGGGCACATTTTCAAAAGTGAAGTGATGTTTTTTCACTTCCTTGGCCAGCTCAGGATCTTCCTGGGAGAGATAATCAAGAAATTGTCGTTGTTCTTTGGCGTCCATGGTTCCCAATAGACCTGCCATCGCCTTGCCACCACCTTCTGAATATTCAGCTTGAGATGGAATCTGTTTGGCTTTTTCACGGAATTCTGAAGCAACTTCCAGGACCGCTTCCAGTGGAACGTCCTTAATCTTTCCAAGATCAACCATGGCTTCGGTGCGAATTTCAGTGGGAAGCCTCATCAGCAGACGACCTTGCATCTCTGTGGGAATTTGGGCCAGGAGTATGGAAATCGAACGAGTAGGTTCTGATCGAATCAAATAGGCAAGATGAACTTCAGACATACCCTCAAGAAAAGCAAAGGGTTGGGAGGTTGCATCCTTGGTATCTGCTGCAAATTTCTTGGACATAAAGGAGAAATAGAACTCCTCAAGCACCATCTTCTTAAATTCAAAATGTACGTTTTTTATTTGAGGTACACGCTGGCGGACCGCAATGATTTCCTGATCGGTCAAATTGGGGAACAACTGTCCCGCAAGACGTGCTCCCAATATATCAAAAAGAATTGCGGCTTTATCAATACCGGCTAGTTTTTTTTGAGTAGCCATTATTTTTGCCCCTTCTTTTTCTTTTTACCATTCGATTTTTCTTCTTCCTCAGACTCTTCTTCTTCCTCTTCTGCTTCTCCAGTATCCTGCAGCCAGTCCTTCACAATGCTGGAGGCTGAACCAGGCTTACTTACAGCCAGCGAGACAACAGATTTCTTAATGCTATCCACTTCATCAAGCAACTCTGGATCGATTTCCGGTTCAGGGATGTCGTCCTCTTCTGGTGCTGCTTCGACTTCAGGCGTTGGTTCCGACGCTACTGTTGCCTGGGCCATGTCTTGTGATGGTGGTAATTCTGGAGCCTGACGACGGCCACCCATTAAGGCGCCGATAATCACGGCCAATCCGACCAGTACAGCAGCACCAAGAATCATAATCCACAGAAGATTATCTTCATCCTCAGGTAGCATGGTGGCCTGGAGTCTCTGATTCTCAAGATCATCCATTTGCTGTTTCAGTCTATCTTCACGATCTTTGATTGCTGATTTTTCTGCTTCTCGACGTTTTTGCTCAAGCTCAAGTTTCAGACGCTGCTCTTCTTCAAGATCTACAGCGGATAATTGATCTTTGAGATCATCAAGTTGTTCAGAGAGAAGCGCTAACCTTAAGGAATCCTGACGTAAGCGATCCTGGGCTTGTTCCTGCTGGGCTTCAAATAATTGTCGACGTTCTTCAGCTAAACGGCTTTCTTCTTGCTCGCGCAAGTCTCTTAATTCATTCTCGCGTCGTTGAATCCGGTCTTCTTCTTGAAGACGTAGTTTTGCCAGTTCTGCTTCATGCTCTTTCTGTTTATCAGCCTCTTCCTGTCGGAGACGGGCCATTTCAGTGTCACGAGCCTCTTTATTGGCTTGATCCAGTTTCATCTGATCTTGCTGAGCTTCTAAATCTTTGATGCGCTTGTTTTCAGTTTCTTCTTTTTGGCGAGCTTCAATTGCTGTCATTTTTTCAGCAATGGATTTCAGGAGAAGTTGTTCTGTGTCAGGCTTGTCGTTGGTGGCACCTTGAAAATCAGCCGTCATAACCTGTAACTTGTCACCACGCTCTCTGTTGAAATGGGCAGCAACCATGGTTACGGTGCGAATGTTTTCAATAATCTGAGGGGAGATGGGGTCTTCCAAAATTACGGTTAACTCCATTTTGTTAACCCGGAGACTGGGACCGCTCGTGCTGGCGACCGTATGACGTGACAATTTTGCATTACCACTTTCAGAATAGCTCACCAGTTTCTGGTCGTCGGTATTTTCTGTGACGCTTTGAATATCTTCTTCCAGAATGACTTCATTTTCTTCCAGTGAAAGACTTGCCTCAGCAGCTACTTCAATTTGAGTGGTATCAGGGATTTCAGCTACTTCGTCCAGATCTTCAGCAGCAGCATAAACAACATCTTTATTGGTGTCTTCTTCTACAGGAACTTCTTCTTCGTATAATTCAAAACCAGGTGATTGAATTCCAGGGAATCCAGGGATATCAGATGGTACATCAGTTTTAATAGGACGCTTTTTGAGAACGGTCCGGGTCTTTTTTACACCTGGATCATCGGTTGCTGCACTGGATGATTGACTCATACCTGGCGTTTTGCTAAGAGATTGTTTAAATATTTCTTGCTCAGGGCTAACTTTCCCTTTTTTAGATCCTGGTGCTTCATAAACAGTTGTATATTTTTGAGTTGGAGTTGCTTCCATGACAATATTTACGTTCACAATGAAATTCTCATGGCGTAAAATGCGATAAACAGCATCACTTACTCTTTGATGAATGGTATTCTCCAGCAGAATCTTTTGGGAGAGCACCTCTTTATTGGTGTCCGGTAGTGCGAACACCTGAGAGATCAACATCAGTGAGGTAATGATACCGCCTGTTATGATGTGTTTAAATGCTGGATACTTCATATGCTTCTCCTCGTTTCTAGCGCCGGTCTTCATTAACCGATCGTTAGAAATGTTATATCAACGCGTCTGTTCTTCGCTTTATTCGTTGGGGTATCGTTTGCGACCATTGGTACAGTCTCGCCAAAACCGATGGCTCGGAATTTGTCAGCGGCAATTCCCTGACTGGTTAAATACCGAATCACTGCACTGGCTCTAGCAGCTGATAACTCCCAGTTTGAAGGAAACTGACTAGACCGGATTGGGTCATTGTCTGTGTGTCCTTCAACTGCAATGGCATAAGTCGCCTTTTCCATGGTGCTTACCAATTTCACAAGAAATGACTTGATGGGTCCTGAAAGGGTCGCAGTTCCTGAGCCAAAAGCTAGATCACTGGCGATTCCCAGGGTAACACCCCGGGCATCCATAGAAACTTTTACCTGACTCTGGAGCTCCTGCTCCACCACTAATTTCTTAACCTCTTTATTGATCTGACTCAAGGAAACCTTTTTGCTTTTCTTCTTGGCTCCTTGTTTCTTTTGAGTTGAATCACCGAATTGCTCCAGCTTGACGGGATCCAGGGTGGACATGGCAAAAAGGAGCACGAAGAAAGTCATAAGCAGGGTCATCATATCAGCATAGGTAGTAAGCCAGCCACCTTCGTCCTGTTGTTGTTTCTTTTTTGGTGCCATTCCCATTTTTATTAGTCCTCGTAAACCCTGTCACGTGGTGCAAGATATGAGTTCAAGAATTCTCTAACCAGAATGGGATGCTTTTTGACCTTGAGCATCACAACCCCATCAATAATCATATTTTGAGTAATATTTCGTTTATCTATTCGTGAGCGCAATTTTGCTGCGACGGGTAAAAAGAAAAGGTTGGCAAAGAGAGCGCCATAAAAGGTGGTAATCAGGGCAATACCCATGGATTGTCCAAGTTTTGCTGCGGGATCGTCATTTCCGCCACTACCATCAGATGGAGCACCCATGGCAAAAAGCATGGCAACCAGACCCACCAAGGTTCCAACCATACCAAAGGCAGGTGAAAAAACACCCATCGTCTTGAATACATTCGCTTCAGCATCTTCACGAAGTTCTCGATTGACAACACGGGTTTCCATAATGTTGCGGATATCTTCTTCAGGAAGACCATCTACAATCATCTGAACGCCATCCTTCATAAACCAATCTTTAATGCCATCAGTAGCTTTTTCAAGATCTGCAGTACCCTTTCGGGCAACAGCAGCCAGATCCACCAATTCACGAAGTGTGTCACTATCGTTGTGAGTGTCACCCTTGAAAACGGCCCAGAGGTTGGTATACAGGGAAAGTACCTCTTTAACAGGGAAGGCCATGGCTGTAGCAGCAATAGTACCACCCAGCACAATCATGAGAGATTGGATATCCACAAAGGTCATCACACCGTTTGGGAGAACTTGAGATACTTCAAATACGGCGTATCCGATCAAGCCTGAACCGAATAATAATCCTATAATGGTTGCAAAATCCATATGCTAATCCTTTTCC
>JABMQQ010000157.1 GCA_013202495.1 Fidelibacterota bacterium
ACCTGCTACCCAGCAGGTTTCCTACAAAGCAGGTGAAGCCATCATTACCGAAGGTGAAACTGGAGATACCCTGGTCATCCTGATCAAGGGAGAGGTTACTATCAGTAAAAAATTGACTCTCTTGGGGGATGAAGCAGCCGACACTAAAGACAAAACATTTATCACGCTTTCTGATGAATACAAACCCTTCTTTGGTGAGATGGCTATGCTCATGGAGCACGCCATCCGTACCGCGTCAGTAATTGCCTCTACGGATTGTGAAATAGTGATTATGGAGAAAAATGCCTTTCAAGAGGCTAGCATAAAACATCCCGCAGTAGGTTTACAGGTTATGGAAAATATTGCCCAAAAGCTGGCCACCAATCTGGAGCGGGAAAGCAAAAACGTGTTAAAGCTGACCACAGCTTTTAGTCTGATTTTAGAAGAATAAAAAAAAGAAAGAAAGATTAGAAATGAAGATAGAAGAAAACAAAGTAGCAAGTATTGACTATACCTTGACCAATGATCATGGTGAAGTATTGGATAGTAGCTCTGGTCGCGAGCCCCTCGCCTATTTACAGGGCAATGGTGGACTCATTCCCGGTCTTGAAAAAGAACTTGAGGGTAAGGTTAAGGGCGACAAGCTGGTGGCTATAATTGCCCCCGATCAGGCCTATGGTGTGCGCACCGATGACTTGGTTCAGGAAATTCCCCTGGAAAACTTTCAGGATGCCAGTGAAATCAAAGTGGGGGCCCAGTTTCAGGTCCAGAATGGTGAACATGTTCACATCGCCACCATCACCACGATTGGCGATAAATCAGCCACCGTTGATATGAATCATCCCCTGGCCGATGAAACCCTGCATTTTGATGTAGAGGTCATGGATGTCCGTGAACCCACCAAAGAGGAACTAGAGCATGGACATGTCCATGGTGCCGGTGGGCATCACCATTAATTAGGAATTCTAAATTACAAATTATGAATGAGGGCGGCCAGGTGTCGCCCTTTTTTATGATAAATTGTTTTCAATATCATCGCGAAGAGGTTTCAGCCGGCGTGGCGATCTCAAACCATGGACACGCCAAGAAGTTAGAGATTGCCACAGTCGTTGCTCTCCTTCGCAATGACCACCACGTGATTATCTCAGCCGCCACTCCCAAACTTTCAAGTTTGGAGTTTCCAATCAATATTAGTGTCCATTCGCTCATTTCGTGACATTCGTGTCAAAAAAGAAACCCTATGCTTCGACTACCGCCTGGCGGGGTAGGCAGGCTCAGCATGACACGTGGGAGTGTGCAATCACCTCCCAAATTTCAAGCTTTCCAGTTTCAGTTAATACTTAACAGAACACCCATATGGTTTCGATATACTATTGGTGATGGGCTGACCCGCCAGAGCCTCATCTAGGGCTAAGGAAACAAAATTTTTGGCTCGGGGAATATCTTCGACTTTTGTCGAACGGATATTATCAGCACCACCAGCGTATACCAGTTGACCTTGTGGGTCAATGATAAATATGTGTGGCGTTGTTCTGGCACCATATGCCCTTCCAACCTTACCATCAGCATCAATGAGATAAGCAGAGAAAGCAGCGCCATGTTCCTTGGCTCTACTCAGGATTTCCTTCGAAGTAAAATTCCCCTGTTTTCCCGGTGCTGAAGAATTGATTGATAACCAGACGACATCGCGACCGGTATAGGTTGATTGGAGGGCTTGCATGTTGCCGCTGTTATAATGCTTTTTCACAAAAGGACAGTCATAATTGACCCATTCCAGCACCACATACTTCCCGCGATATTCTTGAAGTCGATGTGCCTTGCCATTAGGGTCATTTAAGGAAAAGTCAGGGGCTGTTTTCCCGACTTTTAGATCCTGGCTAAAACCAGTAATGGCTATTAAAAGAGCGAGTAGTGAAATCATGATATGCTTTAGACGCATGGGTGTCTCCTTATGGTAATTGTTGATGGATAATTGAATTGGTTGTAATGGGTCCCCCAGGTGAAGTGCTGTTTTGCACAAGCACACCATGTAGAACTTCTGGGGAGATATTCAAATCATTTTGCAGAGGAATGATTATCCTGTCCCTGAAAAGACCACGCTTTATTTGAACAGGTTTTCCAGAATCATAAATCATTTCATCAAAAGGGAAAAAGTCGGCACCCAACAGCTTCTTGCTCCAGGGATAACGCTTCAGGGACAGCTCGATATGATCTCCCTTGAGAACAAGTCGATCCATTTCCTCTGGCAAGGCTCGGGGGAAACTTAATTCAGCTCTTTTAACAAGACTGATCCATTCCTCTTTTTTTGATCCTGGGGATTCACCTCCCCCCAGTACAAAATGTTGCTTTGAAGAACCTGGCTGGCAAAGATCCTTGCATTCAAGCCAGTTGATATCCACCGTGAAGCTGTTACTTTCTGCCACTTCATCAGGTGCCTGGATGGTAAAAAGATAGATGGCTTCATCTTCATGGATGAAAGTAGTGATTCCCTGGTCCACATGTCTTGTCGGTGTAGGTTCGCGCTGTCGGGTAAGCTGGAAGTTCTCCGGGAGATTCCACTCGAAGCTGGTCGGCATGCCAGCCTCACCAGGATTCTGCCAGTAGGTATGCCAGTCCGGTTTCATGGAAAATATCACTGCGATTTCGAAGGACTCACCAGGAGAAATTCCCTGAGCAAGGGGGATGACCTCCACAGAAACCATGGCTCTATTGGCTGCATCTAGGAGTGGGCTAAAAAGGAAAAGAATGGTTAAGAGTCGAACAGAAATGACAGGTTCCTCTTGAATGATAAGGATAATAGGTGACAACAAAAGTAACGATAGTTTCTACCCCTTTGTTCCGCAAGCAAAAGTTTATGAGAGTGAATCCCAAGAGACACCACATTAGGAACGACGGATGAGCTTGTGTCATCCCGAGCCGTCACACTGGGTACTTCGACTC
>JABMQQ010000158.1 GCA_013202495.1 Fidelibacterota bacterium
GAGTAGCGACCGGTGCCATATTTCAGTTTCATTTTAACCCACTCCAGATCACCCTTGACCCAGACATAGGCTAGACCCACCGTTAGAATCAACATAAAGACAAAGACTTCTATAAAAGTAAGAAAGCCCATGTCCTTGAAGACGACTGCCCATGGAAAGAGAAAGACAACTTCAACATCAAAAATGATAAAAATGAGGGCAACGACATAGAAACGGATGTTGAACTGAAGCCAACCCTCTCCTTCTGGTTCCTCACCACATTCATAAGTGTCCATTTTTAAATCAGTACTATTTTTGGGGGATATAAGCTTTTGTATGATAAACCCGCAATACATGAGCCCGAAGGCAACAGCACCAAAGGCTAAGGCGATTCCGTAATGTTCCTGCATGATCTCTAAAGTGCCCTTTCTTTCAACATTGGTGCGCCAATATAGACGGTACCCCAAGTCTCTTCAAGAACCGAATCCTGTCGATTGCCAGGTAAGTGTTCCCATCATTTTCCTAGAGCCAGCTGTGGCAATCTCCATGCCACAATATTTGATTAACGCATTAAATGTAATGCTTAAATATGCTGTCTTATTCTAACTGTTTTGTGAGCTTTTCCTGTTCCTGTGCATCCACAACGGCTATCGCCGTCATATTCACAACATCCTGAACGCTGGTAGAACCAACTTGCAGGATATGAACAGGTTTTTCCATACCCACCAGGATAGGTCCAATGGCCTCTGCCCCACTCAAACGGTGGACAAGTTTATAACTGATATTACTGGATTGAAGATCTGGAAAAATCAGAACGTTAGCTGATCCTTGTAGCTTGCTAAAGGGATAATGCTCTTTCTGAATGTCAGGCATGATAGCCAGATCCGCATTCATTTCTCCGTCAATCATCAAATCAGGATCTTTTTCTTGAACCAGTCGAACTGCCTCACTCATCTTCTGAGCATGAGGATGTTTGGATGATCCAAAATTTGAGAAACTCAGCATGGCAACGCGAGGGGTAATTCTCCAGCGTCTGGCTTCTTCGGCGGCCATAAGAGCAATTTCAGATAGAATTTCAGCAGTGGGATCAATATTAACAGAGACATCGGCAAATATTTTCATACCCTCTTTAAAGATGAGCAGAAATAATCCAGCCACATGCTTCATATCTTTTCTCGGTTTGATAATCTGCAGTACGGGTCGGAGGGCATCTGGGTATTGTTGTGTAATTCCAGAAATCATGGCATCAGCTTCACCCATGTGCAGCATCATGGCTGCGAATGAATAACGTCGATCCATAAAGCGTTTTGCTCCACTCTTGGTGACGCCTTTGCGTTGTCTCATTTTATAGAATGCTTCAATAAATTCCTGACGACGCTCACATTTCTGCGGGTCTACCAAATCAACCCCCTTAAGCGGGATATTCAATTCCTTGGCAATGGCCCGGATCTTCTTTTTATTGCCCACTAACACAGGGTTGGCTATCCCCTCCTGGAGGATGAGATGACTGGCGCGGATGATACGTGGGTTTTCTCCTTCGGGATAGACCACCCGCTTGGGAGCAGTCTTGGCTCGATTATAGAGCGAGCGCATAAACTCACGGCCTTTGCCAAGTCGAGCTTCCAACTCTTCTCTATATTGATCAAGATCAATGGTACGCTGAGCAACCCCTGTCTTCATGGCGGCCTCGGCCACAGCGACAGATTCCCACAGGAGCACTCGGGGATCGAAAGGTTTTGGTATAAGATAGTCACGACCAAACTCTATGTGATCAAGCCCATAAATTTGAATCACTTCATCTGGTGTATCTTCCTTTGCCAGAGCGGAGAGGGCTAAGGTAGCGGCTACCTTCATTTCTTCATTAATGGTTGTTGCCTGGACATCCAACGCCCCTCTGAAGATGAAGGGAAAACCCAGGACATTATTCACCTGATTGGGATAGTCTGAACGACCGGTTCCCATGATGGCATCAGGGCGGGCAGCCATGGCCTCTGGATAAGTGATTTCTGGATCAGGATTGGCCATGGCAAAAATGATGGGATTAGACGCCATGGTTTTTAAATCATCGCCAACAATGATGTCTTTCTTCGATAGACCAATAAATACATCGGCTCCCTCCAGAGCTTCCTGGAGAGTTCTATGTTTGGTATCATTAGCAAAGGGAAGTTTGTATTCATTCATACCATCTGTGCGCCCCTTGTAAATAACACCACGAGAATCACACATAATCAAATTCTTACGTCGAGCACCCATACGTATATAGTGCTCACTACAAGACAGGGCAGATGCACCAGCCCCTGAGACCACAATCTTGATGTCTTCCATCTTTTTGCCTGCCACCTCAACAGCATTAAGAAGTGCTGCAGCAGAAATAATTGCGGTTCCATGCTGATCATCATGAAAGACAGGAATATTCATCTCTTCCCGCAGTTTTTGCTCGATGTAAAAACATTCTGGGGATTTGATATCCTCCAGATTGATGCCACCAAATGTGGGTTCCAGCAATTTGACAGCATCGATAAATTTATCAGGGTCTTCAGTATCAACTTCCAGATCAAAGACATCTATATCTGCAAATCTTTTAAACAGAACGCCTTTGCCTTCCATGACAGGCTTTCCGGCGAGAGCTCCAATATTTCCCAGGCCAAGAACAGCGGTACCATTGGATATAACGGCAACCAGATTGCCCTTGGCAGTGTACTCGTTTGCCAGAGCAGGATTTTCAGCAATTTCCAAACAGGGGTAGGCAACACCAGGTGAATAAGCCAGACTCAGGTCCCTTTGTGTGGCAAAAGGTTTGGTTGAGTTGACTTCGATTTTTCCTTTGCGAATTCCCATGCTATGATAGGCAAGGGCATCTTTCTTTGTAATCATATAAAACCTATCCAAAATCAAGATGACATCTCCAAAGAAGATGTCATCTGGTTAAAATACTCATGTTAATTGACTGGTATTATTGGGGCTACTCCCAGAAGCCTTTTAAAGCTGCCAGACCTTCCTGAATCTGATCCACATTAATACCACTATATGCAAAACGAATATAGACTTTGTCTTCCCCGGGCAAAGGTCTGCCAAAGTGCTCACGGGAACAGAAAGAAACACCGGTTTCATAGAGTGCATCCAGACGGAATTTTGAAGAATCCGTGTAACCCTTCCGCTTGAAGATGTCCGTCACATCTGGAAACAGATAGAAGGTCGTTTCTGGCTTTGAAACCTTCACGCCATCGATAGCCAGAAGCGCATCCACTAAGGCATCACGTCTAAGCTTTAGCTGGTCCAGGATATCATTCTGAGGTCCTGCCGGTCCACTTAAACAAGTCAGACCAGCCATCTGAACAAAATGATTGGAGCAAGCCTCCTGATTGGTATTGAATTTTGAA
>JABMQQ010000159.1 GCA_013202495.1 Fidelibacterota bacterium
ACTTCAATCTGCTGGACGCTGAGCATGGCGACCGCTATCGCTGGACAAAAGGTTTTGGAAACAGAAGTGACTACGATTGGCCCAAGCAGATTGGTCGTTGGAAGACCACTAAGTGGGGAAAAAAACACGACGCCTAAGCTCTACCTGAAAACTCAATAATCTGGACAAACAAAACATGCATGGGGAAATTGAAAAATGACTACAAAAATTAAACAGTTTTTTGCAGGCTTGCCAAGCGTAAGAGCCAATGTTTCCAGAATGGCCCATGGGTTTTCTCTGGTGGAACTGATGATTGTCGTCGCTGTCACAAGTCTTTCAGCTGCTGTCACAGTTCCAATTTATTCGAACAATGTGATGAAGGCCAAATTGAGTGAAGCAGATGCCAATTTAGGCAGCATTCGAACTCAGCTACGTATCTATTATGGTAATAATAATGAATATCCCAGAGCAGAATCTGCAGCCTTAGTAGTAGGTGCTACATGGAATGATATAAACACTGGCCAATTAAGCGGTAAGTACTTTGACGACTCTTCCTATACTTATGTAAGTGCAGAAGGTATTGAGTTCACAATAACCTGTGTAGCAAAATCCATGCTCGATTCTGATCGAACCCTTGACGAATCAGGAAATTTGGCTGGCGGAAATTAAGAAGCGCTTGGACTTGTGATGTCAAAACAACCAATCAATGCTGAGTTCACTCTTATTGAGATCTCCATAGACAATGAAGTTACCCCATTTTTAGATTCAAGAATTCCTAACATAGGATTACTCTGCCCATCAGCCTTGATGCATACCGATATTTACTTCTTCGAATCAGATCATGCGGAATTCGGATACGCTGAACATATCGAACTTTATCCTAGACCCCCATATTTTAATCCTAAGAATATTGATGATCCACCTCTTACGATCTGTTGCTGGAAAACCAGGAAGTGGAAGCCAAGAATTTTTCTCGCATAACGCCTCCAGCTTACCAATCAGCCCCAAAATATCCTCCTCAAGCAGGGGGATTTTTTTATTCTCATAATCCTTAGTTTCAAGCCTTTTTGAATAGAAACTAGAGCAGGCATTTCTATATTCATTAGATGTATATGAGTCGAAATGAAATACAAATTACTTTTAAAATAAAACCAAGCATTTAGGGATCGTGGCCAGAGCAAAAAAAATAAGAATCGGTATCGATATTGGGACCAATGCCATTAAGGTGGCTGCGTATTATACCAAGAAAAGTAGCCGCAAACATGCCAGGCTTTTAAAGTACGATTATCTCGAAGAGGATGTAGTCAAGGATATCCGTGAGGTAAACGAGACGCACATCATGAACGGCATCAAAACTCTTCTTAGTGAACTACCCTACAAACGGGCCGATATCAACGTGGGTCTGAGTGCGAAATATCAGAACCTGTTCTTCCTCCAGCTACCACAGATAGCCACACACGAATTGAAGCAGGCACTTTTTTGGGAGCTGGCTCCCCTACTGGCTGATCCTGCAGATAACTATGATTATGATTTTACCCTCTTGCCACAGTCGCAGAAGAAAAAATTGAATGTCCTACTTGCTGTTATTAAGACCAATAGAATAGAATGGCTCACCAAAGTTTTCAAGTCGCTCTCTACCAATATCAAAGTGTTGGAGACCAGTACGTTGCCGACCGTTCAACTATTTCATCGCATGAACCCAAAAATCACAGAAGCAGTAGGTGTTTTGCAACTAGGCGGGAGTAATTCTCACTACACAATTATTGATTCCGCTCAACACCCAGAATTTCTCTATCTTCCCTTTGGTGGGAACAATCTGAATACTATTATTGCCAAATCTGCCGATATCCCATTTATTGAAGTTGAATATTTAAGGCGCGGTGTTCTGGAAGTCAGCTCAAATGACGAACCAATTACTGCGCTGTACATGGAAAATAAGATAGTCGGACAAAAACTCAAAGAATTGTCCATGACGATTCGGAAGTTAAACTTCCGGCATTTTTATAATACAGGACAAAAGGTTGAGAAGCTATTTGTAACTGGTGGTTTGCTGAATGATTCTTTCATCAAATCTTTTTTCACCCTATCTGAAGAGATTATGGAAGTCCCTGCTGAGATATGGGATCCTATGTTGGATTACTTTCCAGATGTAGAGGTATCTACAGGCAATCAGTATCAATTTTCCACAGCCATTGGACTTGCATTGAGATAGTCATGGAATTTCAACTAAACTTTCTCAGTTCCACGGCCGACGAACGCGTCAGGCGTCACCTGAAACGTTTCAGCTTTCTGCTATACGTCATCATATTTGGAGCAACCATCTTTATTCTGGTGAGAACTCATGAGAGTCAGGCCTACATGGCTCAGGTATTTGAAGGCTTGAACTCTGATATTGAGGGGAAAATCTCTAGCGTGGAACCACGCATGTTATTCCTTGAACGAAAAATTGGAGTTCGTAATCGCTTAAGAAAAGAGTCAGATATCTTCCTTCAACCCAAAACCCGGCCTGCAGTCTGGCGTAAGATATTGATTGATATTACCAAAGCACTACCACCCGATCTTGTCATCACAAAAATTTTCTCCCGGACACAGACCAAATCCAATAAAAAAAAGACTGGACCAGATTTAACCATTGAAGGCTATACCTACATTGAAGGAGGTAACCGGGATATTCTTTCAGTGGATAATTTCCGTGGGAATCTTCTTTTCAGCTTACCGCTCTCAACGCTTTACTCAGATATTAAAGTTGAAAATAATCGAATTTACAAAGAAGAAGATCGGCTGAAATTGGTATTCTCTTTGGGATTGTACGAATGAAAAAGCAATTCCAATTTTGGCTAGAAGCCATACAGATGAAATGGCTGGTAACAGCCATAGTAATCTATTTCGCCATTACGGGATCTTCTTTGCAGGTGCTTATCTTACCTGAGAGTCAACGTTATGATGAAGCCGTTCTAAGACAGAACCAGCTTGCAGAGACCTATATTGACCTGGTGAGTCTTGATATTGAAATGGCCATTGAAAACCTTAACACTCAATTGGCTGTCCTTGATTCTCTTGAAGCAATCTTTACATCACGACTGCTAGGGAGTACTCGAGTTAATGCTATTTTTCCAGTTCTGGATAGGTTCTGCACCAATTCTTTACTTAAAGTTGTTACACTGGAACCCATGAACAAATTCAACAATGTTGGCCAAAAGTATCAGGCACATCTTATAAGATTGAGCATGATTGGCCGCTATGGTGATTTCTTGAAGTTCCTGGAGTTGATTGAAAGACATAAGGAATGGATTCTTATTGATGAAATGGGCATTAAACCTCTTGAGCGAAATGACTATGCCCGATATGATTTAACACTTTCAGTTCTGGTGGCAAAGGACGGTAAAAAATGAAAAATAAAAATACCACTCTCCTGTTGGTTCTTTTGGCTGTTATCGCTCTTGCCTCTGGTGGTCTCTGGTTCACTGGAACCTTTGATAAAATATTTTCTGCGGAGGTGTCCTCAACGGTTGGTAACACACTGGCATTAGATCTGGAGACGCTCCAAACCACCATAAGAACTGTATCTTCTAAAAGCATCGAAAATCTTGCTTTTATAGAGGCCATAGATACACTCAGTGCAAAAGCAGACCTGTCGAAAATGCGCAATCCCTTTGTAAGAGTCTATGTGGCACCACCTCCAAAGCCCAAGGAGGATAAGCCAAGTACTACATCTAAGAAGACCACTAAGAAACCAGTTAAGCGAAAAAAACGTATTGTACGCCCCAAAATTACGATCAATGGTATTATCTGGGATAGGTCAGCTCCATACGCTATTTTAAACAATGATATTTATGGTGAAGGTGACCAGATACAAGGCTACACCGTCCAAACAATACAGGACACAATGATCG
>JABMQQ010000160.1 GCA_013202495.1 Fidelibacterota bacterium
ATCAGAAGGAATAAATACTGCCTGAGGATTAGTTTTGCGAGTAGCAAACATAAGACACTTGTTGTCTGTTGGCAAGCATATCCACTACCTTAGATAAACCATCTTTATAATTTGACTAAATGATCCAGCTTGAAGCCGACAGAAATACACTCCAGTGTTCACTGCGTAACCATTATCACTAATTCCCGCCCATTCTAATTCGTACCAGCCCGCAGGCTGTGAATGATAATAGTATTGTAAAATGACTGCTCCTCGGACATCGTATATAACCAGTTCAAGTCGCGACGCTTTGGGTATTTCATAACGGATAGTGGTGGTGGGATTAAACGGATTTGGAAAATTCTGTTGAAGTGTGTATTCCTTTGGCAACGCCAACGCAGGTGCAGTAACCAATACCGTCATAGTGTGGTATTCCAATTCACCATCATAACTAACATCTGCCAGACGATACTCATAGGACATACCTGGTTCAATTAATTCATCTACGTAGATATACTCCGATCTATCTGTAGAACTGCCCTGACCGGCCAGAGCCTTATTTGTCAAATAGGTGGCGATCTCTACCCAATCTAGTAACTCAAGCTCGGTATTACGGCGTTCTAAAATGAAACCCAGATTCTCGATTTCACTTTCTGTAATCCAAATGAGTGTAATTTGATTAAGGCGACTATTATCTGAGGTGAATGTAGTGAGCACTACTGGCAGTGATTGGTCCCCTCCCGCGATGACAGCTGAGGAATATCCATCGTTGAAACCGCCAGCATATAATCCAATCCCGGAAAATAGCTGACTACTATAAACGATTGAATTATATCCATCTTCAAAGCCACCTGCGTATAAACCATTGCCAGAAAATAATTGGCCACTATTAGAAATAGAACAATATCCATCACCGGAGCCACCATCATATATTTGAGCAAATACTGTAACAGAAAGGAAAAACAACAACAATCTGTTAGTCACTATTTTTTTCATTATATAAATTTATTGGGTCCTTGAAGCACGAAAGCCACAATCGTCTTGACGCCCCGCATCAGTGCGCGTGGATTGACCGCGGTCAGATACAGACAAGTAAGTTGAGCCATTTGACCAAGCACCACCTCGCCAACCAGTGCCAGTAGCATTTGAACTAGGCCAGTTAGTCACGTCAGCATCCCCATCAGTTGTCAAAGCACCGTTTCCATGAACCCCCGTAAAACTCCTACCAGTTGTGTTACCAACTGTAATGTGTCGCTCCCACAAATTTCCACTCAGCTCCATAGCTCCGTAAAAGGAGGCACCTGCATTGATCCTACCACTGTTACTAGCGTGAGCGGCAAATACGCCACATCGAAGGGGCCCGTCAATACTTCCGTCTGTTGTTTCATAGCTGGCATTACCTATTGAACCAGTCCCATAATTAGTCGCTATACCTTCGGTATTAACACCGCTATTGCTCAAAGTATAAGCACTTTCTGCTATGTTAGCATTTCCCCAGGCATATTCGTTTGCAACTGGACCCTCTGTCCCGCGGCAAGCTTTTTCAAATTCGAGTGAGGTAAAGGGTCGCAATCCTGCCCAATCTGCATAAGCAGTGCCATCAGCCCAACTGAGATAGTTGCACGCGATATTTTCCCCGTCATTTGATTCATCGCCTGTACCATCATCATCATAATCACAAACTATGGCACTACCGTCAGAAGTGTACAGCCCATTCCTGTATGAAACAGTGCTGGTATTGGTCATTACATATTTACTTGATGTCATCGTCGCTGTCCGATTCCCCTGCTGTGTTGTTGTCAACATATTCAGAAAATCAGCATATTGCCCCTGCGATATTCCATATTTCTGGATATAGAATGCTGAGTATCCTTTTGGGTAGTCGGCGGGTATCGGTCCGCTTTGGTCACCACCATAGGTTCTAAGAGGATAGTATAGATTGCCACTTGTTGTACCCACCGTTATAGCTTCTTCGCTTGTGATTTGATATTCATTCGTAGTTGTTGGATATTCGTAAAAATGACCGTCTTCATTCCCTCCGCTACCAACATAAAAGCTACCCTGTGGTATATAGACCATTTCAATTGCGAAGACTTTTACGGTCACAGTAGCATCATCAACCACACCGTCTGTGCCGTATTCCCAGCGGAGTTGAGCGTTGACCCAGTCATTTGAACCGCTGCCGTCCACGCTACGATAGATAAATACGCCAGTACCATCGGAGGCAGCGTCAATGGTTGTGCCTGATGGTGCGGTATGATTGCCATTGGTAGTATTCAGTGTGCAGTGGCTCCAAGCACCACCATTGATCTGCCACTTAACAAAAACCCAGGATGCATCCCAGTTGGATGGACCACTGCTGGTCCTCCAGGAATTATCCCAGGCGATGTCAAATTCGATCATGGTATAGTCGTTTGCGGCATCCAATCCGGTCATGGAAATGTTTTCCACAGCAACGTTATTCGCTAGAACAATTGAAGAGACGCAGATCAAAATTATTATCTTCATGCTATTACCCCGCTTTTATTGTGTAATCATATCATTCACTATATGTAATCTATTCATGTGAACAGCGACATTCAAAGAACCCGATTGGGATAAGTAGTTTCACATATCACTTTGCCGAAAATCTTGAGGAATAATGCAGTTGGAAGTATTATTTTTAGAACGGAATCCCTCATTTTTAGCGCCGGAAGTATTTCCTTATCTCAAATATACCATCTTAATAGTCTGACTAAATGATCCAGTTTGCAGTCGACAGAAATACACACCCGTACTCACCGAAATACCTGAATCATTCTTCCCATTCCACTGTACTTCGTATAAACCTGGTGGTTTTGAAGCATCCTGGAGTGTCCATACCTCTTTTCCCTGAATATCAAAGATTGTCAATTTGACTGTGGTTTGTTCAGGTAGTGCGTAACTGATGGTTGTGGTGGGATTGAAGGGGTTTGGGAAACACCCAATAATACAATGTAATGGGGATAAAATGTCAGATGGAACAATTGATACAGCCTCCTGATCTTCTGTTTTGACTACGTATACGTTGTATTCTGACAGACCAACTGCGATTATCCCACCATCATATGTTGGTTTTGCTACTCGACCAACCTCTCGATTCTCGCCATTGCCATACACGCTATGCCAAATCTCATCACCGAACTGATCCACTTTTAGTAGCAACAGATCTGAATTTGCCTGTATTCCATTTGTAGATCCAGTAATTATATAAGAATTATTATCCAGAGATCGGATGTCTATTGCGTTATCAGACCGAGGGGTTCCTGGAATTGATCCATCCCAGGTTCTTGTCCAAAGTATATCGCCAGCATGATCTGTTTGGATTATTAATATGTCCGCTTCACCTGATAACCCTTGTCCAAGACCGCCTACTAGTAGGAATCCACTTTCATTTATCTCAACTGCACTAGCCCATGACCTAGTAACAAAATTATATTTCCTTGTCCAAAGAGTATCACCAATTGAATCGGTTCGTATCATATAGGTATCACTCTCATCGGTCCCTGTCTTATGCGATCCAACAAGCAGGAAACCGTTATCAGAACACTCTTTCAGGTCATAAACCTTGTCGACATGTTCATCTCCGTACGTGGCGTACCATTCACTGCTACCCAGGGAGTCTACTTTTAAAAGAAGGACATCCCAGCCTCCTGCACCCCAACTGCTAGTCCTCGCAGCAATACAAAATCCTTGATCGCTAGTCTCTATAATCTTATAAGAAAGTTCCTCTAATGATCCGCCAAATGTATTGGTCCAAATGATATTGGCATTAGAATCCACCTTAACGATGAGAAGATCTTCAGCATTTTCAGGTGAGCCGAAATGCCCAACAATGGCGTAGTTGCCATCAGCGGTTTCTACCATCGATCTCCCAACTCCGTCTATAATGTCGTGTTGCCAGAGAATCTCACCGTTCAAATCAATCTTCGTTAATTGAATTTTTGTTGTGGATATTGTATAGTACGAGAGAACCAAATAACCTTCACTTTGGATTTCATGAATATCCTCTCCATAAAAAATTGCTTCAGAACCAAAAATCAGCTCAAATTCAGGAACTTGAGCTGTTAGATACACCGAAAAAAGCAGGAAGTAAATTAATCTGAATACTTTTATCATTCTTCCCCTCTCTGCAATTCCATTAATGGGATACTCCACTTCTTCTTCAGATGCATCACTTCAAATACACCATCTTAACAACGCTCGAGTGTATACCAGCTTGCAGTCTGACGAAGTACATACCTGAAGCGACTTGTTTGCCTGATTCGTCCGTTCCGTTCCAATGTGTTTCGTACTGTCCTGCCTGCATTGTTTGATTGACTAATGTTGCTATTGTTCTTCCAGCAATGTCATAGACAGTCAGGCTCACCTCTACTTGCTCAGGAAGTTCATACATCATAGTTGTACTTGGATTGAAGGGGTTTGGGTAATTCTGTTGCAACTTGTATTCATTAGGAAATAAGATTTCTTCAGCATTGACTATCTCTTCAGATTCATATGCTCCCATGTCGGGTGCAATACCGTTGTATTCATTTGAATCCATATTGATTAAGGTGTCCTCTTCCCAGGTAAATAATGATGTACCGGTATCGATACACGGTGACCCTTCAAGTAGTCCGAAATCTCCATTCGCCGTATCAATAAACGTCGGTTCTCCATCAATACTGTTAGCATAGAATATCTCTGTTGTTGAACCCGAAGTATTGATGCCATCATCCAATCCTCCTTGAATATCGCAGTTCGCTACTCCGAGAGTAGTAGCCACACCCCCAAACATACCTTCAATCTGGAAATTAGAGTTATTGTAGACAATAGAGTTCAACAAAATGATGTTTGTACCATGCCGAAAATATATCCCACCACTATATGATGAAGAATTATGTGCAATTGTTGAATTTTTAACTATGACTGTATTATTAAATTCGGAATGTATGCCTCCGCCATATTCACCACAGATATTATGCGCTATCAATACACGATCTAATTCGATAAAGTAATGGGTACCTTCCACACCACTTCGGCTGTGAATGCCACCACCACTATATGATGAAGAATTATGTTTAATTTCGGTATTTCGAATTGATGCGTGACTGGAAATTAGGCAAAGCCCACCACCATCTAAGCCAACGGTGTTATTTGAAATCTGAGAGCCTTCTATTGAAAGGAATGATTCTCGAGTAAACAAGCCACCACCACTATATGCCTCATTTCCAATTACCTTGCAATCATTAATATTAATATAGGAGGAATCATATGCATAGATCCCTCCCCCTGAAGTGTCTTCCGATAGCTCTATTTTGTTGTTATTAATCATCGAATTACTAATTGTTACTCTTGCTTTCTCGAAATACAATCCACCACCATGATATTCAGCTTTGTTCCCTTCAATGTTGCAAAAGGAAATTTTGGGATTCGAGTTTTGCACAAGAATCCCCCCACCCATATTATTTCTTCCGTTAGTGATTGTAAGCCCGATAAGCAAAGCTGTACTATCTTCACCCGAGTTGAAAGTTACTACAGTAGCGCTGCTGTCTCCATCAATCACAGTCCCTGAGATAAAAGAAGTATTTTCCGATGTCAAAAAGAGTGAACTAACAACTACATCTTTCCCATTGAAATTTATGTTCTCAACGTATGTGCCAGGTTGAACAAGCACTGTATCACCGTTCAATGAATTATCTATTCCGTTTTGAATAGATTCAAATGGATTATCCAGTGAACCTGTACCTGTACTATCGGAACCGTTAGTTGAAACATGCCAGACGGGTCCATCGTAGGGCAATCTTTCGGGGCCAAGACAGATTAACAATGCATCCCATCCACCGCTTCCGAATGATAATGTAGATCCCACAACAACGTATCCCCCCTCTACAGTCTGGCGAATACAACTTCCTATGTCATACATTCCTCCACCATAGGTCTGACTCCACTCCTCCTGACCTAACGAATCGGTCTTGATAATCCAAACATCTCTATCCCCATTTCCAAACGATGTTGTCCCACCCGTAATTATATATCCGCCATCAACATTTTCTTGGACAGAAAAACCTGTTTCCCAGTTGCTTCCTCCATAGGTCTGACTCCACTCCTCCTGACCTAACGAATCGGTCTTGATTAGCCAGACATCATCATCACCATTTCCAAAAGAATTTGTCCCTCCAACCACTATATATCCACCACTGGTTGTTTCTTGGATAGAAAATGCCGATTCCCAATTGCCACCCCCATAGGTCTGACTCCACTCCTCCTGACCTAACGAATCGGTCTTGATTAGCCAGACATCATCATCACCATTTCCAAAAGATGATGTTCTCCCGGCGATGATGTAACCTCGATCAGATGCTTGTAGAATTGAGTAACCTGCTTCATGTTCACTACCGCCAAAGGTTTCATTCCACTCTTCATCTCCATTTGAATCTGTTTTAACTACCCATATATCATCACCACCACTCCCGAAGGAAGCTGTTCTGCCAGTAAGTATATAGCCTCCACCTATAGTCCCCTTGACAGATCTAGCATAATCAGGACTCTCGCCCCCAAAAGTCTGATTCCACTGCTCTTGTCCCAACGAATCGGTCTTGATTAGCCAGAAATCATAATCGCCACTTCCAAAGGAATTTGTGGCTGCTGTAACGATGTAACCTCCATCGAGGGTCGGTTGAACTGAAAATCCTTTATCATCACCACTTCCACCAAACATGTGGCTCCATTCTTGTTGACCTAGGGCATCAGTTTTAATCAACCAGACATCACGGTTATCACTTCCAAGAGGCGTTGCATCACCAGTAATAATGTAACCCCCATCAGAAGTCAATTGGATGGCTTCTCCATGATCATTTGCTGCACCTCCATACGTTCGAGTCCAGAGTGTGTCTGGTTGAGCGTGCACTAATGAGGACATAGAGAGAAGTGTCGAAAGGCCAAAAGGGAAATATTTCATTGAAACCCCCAAAAGAAAGAAAAATTGAATTTAAGCTAATATACTTGTAGTATAGTGCTGTAGAAATGTCTTAAATCATGGAAACTCTAAAGCCAATTGATTTCAGATCAATTGCCTTATGATCTAAAACCTTTGCTCTACAACCCTATCAGAGAAGTCTAAATCAGCAGTATCCCGAATGTATCCCCGATTGTGCAGATCATATCTACCGGAAGTATTTCCTTATCTCAGATACATCATCTTGATCGTCTGACTATATGCACCGGCTTCCAATCGACAGAAATAAACTCCCGTGCTCACTGGATTCCCGAATCGATCCATCCCCTTCCAATGCACTTCATACTTGCCTGGTGATTTAATTCCATTCTGAAGGGTTGTTACCTCCTGTCCTCGAATATCGAAGACTGTCAGCTTGACATCTGAGATCTCTGGCAGTGAGTAATTGATGGTAGTAGTTGGGTTAAATGGATTCGGGTAATTATTGAATAACTCAATTCGTTCTGGGAGATTGGATTTCTCCCTCACGCCAACGACAGAAGTACGGTCCACTGTAAAAACAAACGGACCATTCTCTGCAACAGAGGTGTCAACCCCGTCCGTAACGTAAATGGACCAGGTGATGGTAAGCACCGAATCAACCAGGTCTATTAACTCGGTGTACTGGATGGAGCCGCTGTTCTCCCCGTACATGTCGAGGGATTCCCAGAAGCCTTGGACATGAGGCTCAGAATGAAAGAGATACGTCAGACTGTCGCCGTCCAAATCTTCTGCCCCTTCCCAGATAAACTTCAGGCTATCGGTGAGATTGAAATCCTGGATATTGACAATAAGTTCCATTTGCGGTTGAACAAGTTCCAAACCAGTAGGAGGATTATTCATGCTCAGGACTTGGACCGTGAAGGCTGCGGTGGCCGTTGCACCATTGACATCGGCAGCGGTCAACTCAATACTGTGAGACCCAACATCATTTCTGACTGGTGTCCCCTCAAGCCAATAATCACCGATTTGGTATTGAGCTACCCTCAGTTGGCTCGATCTATCATAGATTAGTGAACCATCTGGAAGTTCGTACACCGTATTGGCCCCATAATTGGACAATTGTTCAACAAACACACCCTCTTGGGTATAAATAGCAACACGGTCATTAGTGCCTTGGGTTGAGACTGCGACATTGCCATTATTGAGAACCCGAACTCCTGTCGGATCATCCAATCCTTCAACAATGGTTGTCTGATCTGATCCGTCCTGATTCATGCGGATCAATTCGTTGAGAGTCTTGTCACCTACCCAGACCATTCCCGTTGGGTCGATGTGGATACAGGTTGGAAACTGAAAACCGGTTCCAACCTCCTGGACATTTGAGCCATCTAAGTTTCGTTTCGATACACGACCGTACTCTGCAATCCATAGAAGACTGTCTCCAGCGAAGGCAATATCCTTGGGCCAAACAAGACCAGACACAATGGTTGTCAGGTTGTCACCAGACATGTCCATGGCCAGGATGCGGTCATCAAAGTGCTCATTCGTCCAGATCCGTCCATCAGGACCATAGAGAGCGTTCCCCGGCCGGTGGACTTCGGTCTGGATTACCCAACTCGATGAACCATCCAACGTCATTTTCAGGATTCTATCTGACCAGGTATCGGCTACCCAAAGGTAACCAGATGGATCCATTGAGATACCACAGGTACCATAATACAGTCCCCAATAAATGGTTTCGGAATTTAAATAACTACCAGCATCCTGCCCAATGGATAGCCATCCGGGCAATTCCGACGGCTCAACCCAGACATTCATTCCATCCGGGTCCTGCGTGCTAATTGAATATTGATATAGTGCATCCTCGTAGGCTATTGAATCGGGAGTCGAGGTAAAAACAGGCGGTTGATTGATGTAGATGGACACTGTGTAAACGGTTGATGAATCCAATGCATCCCAAAGCTGATATTGGAGCACATCTGTTCCTGATGCACCAAGGTTTGGGATGTACGTTAAGGTTGTCATGGTGAACAGTACTGAACCCAAAGCGGGTGGCGTGATCAGCACGAACTCCAGAACATCCGCATCCGCATCCGTGATGGTCCAGTCTATGCTTATGGTCTCCTCACCGTGGCAGGAAAAGGTTGTATCCATCCCCAAAGGGGGGTCATTGACATTGTCCACCACGATGGTGAACGATTGTGTCTCCGTTCCCCCGTGACCGTCATCGGCCAGCAGGCTGATCCAATGGTTCCCCACGTCTGAAAGGGCAGGAACTCCAGTTAGACGGAAATGACCCGGGCGATACAGGAAACGGCGAATGGAATTTAAAAGGACAGTCGAAGCCCACACATCATTATCAGGATCAACAAAAACATGCATGGGTGACCCCAACCCACTGACCGCAGTCACAACTTCCGATCCATCAGCCCCCATATGCTTGAGACATCCGTTACCTGTATCCATGATCCAGATCGTTGTATCCGGTCCAACATCGATACCATAGGGAGCACTGAAACCAGATCCAATAACCGTAATATCACTACCGTCCGGAGACATGCTCTTGATCAGATCATGACCGGTATCGGCGACCCAGATACGCCCATCCGGTCCTTCCGCAACGGCTCGGGGATTGCTGAAACCACTGCCAATCACTTCGACCTGACTCATGTCAGGACTCATTCGCTTGATGGCATCATTACCGGCATCAGCAATCCAGATAAACCCATCTGCCGCGATGCAGAGTCCTGCCGGTTGATCAAGACCTTCACTTAGGACGACGATACCAGTACCATCGAAGTTCATTCGCTTAATCCGATTGTACCCGGTATCTGCAACCCAGACCTGCCCTAAAGGTGAAACTACTACATCAGTGGGAGCATAGAGATTTGCATCAATGATTGTGATGTCATTACCGGACGTTGTCATGCGCTTCAACTCACCATCTATGTAGTCCACGACCCAGAGCCAACCTTGGTTGTCGATGGTTATGCCATAGGGCCAAGTACAATCGCTTTCCACGCTTAAACTCTGAGTGTGCGGGTCAATGATTTGGAGTGGGTTCAACCAATCGGCAGTCTGGATGGTTGTCAGTATGGGAAGGTCTATATCAGGATCACTGATTTGAATCTCGTAGGAGTAAGTAGAGTCCACATAAGCCTGGGTGAGGGGATCAGTCTCGAAAACCGGTGCAGCGTTTTGGGCAATGCCAGATGAAAGCACTAGAAATGACAACATTATCCCGAAGCAACATATCGATTTCAAAAGCCCCTCCTAAATATATTTGTATAGACACCCATGCCGCAGACTGGAAAATCTGCAATAGAGCTGTTTTCATAAAATAGCAACTTCTTAATGCAGGACAATGATAAGATTGAGAGATTTATCAAAGCTGTACAATCAAAATGCAAGACAGCATACTTATGAATTAGGGCTCCTAAACGTATCTAAAATAGAAATATTAATTTGTACACAATAATTGAAATTATATCCTCATTGGGGAAGCTATGGAGGAGAAACGGACTATCCCCTGCTAAGAAGCGATTGCTCGCTGATCGATATAAATAACTTCCGATAACTTACTTTATGTCGAGTAGGGGCAATCGAATGAATTACTCGTTTGATATCACCTGAAATTTGTTTCTATTTGAGAATAGTTAAATTTTGAGTGAGGGTAAAATCATGAGAATAGTGACCACGTTTCTTGCTGTAATGACAATGAGTCTGTTATCCTGTGGACTTGAGGATGAATTGGACAAGGCAATCATCGATATATCTGGTGAAGTAAGCAACGATGGCAATACTGTGGCTGGAGTGCTTGTCCTTTTAGTTGAAGGGACGACCATTGCTGATGGGTTCAATCTTTCAAATGGAAGTATTACAGATAATAGCGGTCGCTACACGATTCTGGGTGTAGAGGCTGGTGAGTATTATCTGCTGGCAGTAGATGACAGCAACGGAAATCTAGAATTTGATGCTGCTACCGATCGGCTTGGCTTTCATGGAGTCAATCCCCAAGATTTGGATTTAGAACCCGATCTAGTCACAGTTACTGACTCTGATGTTGAGAATATTGATGTAATCAGCTTGTATTCACTATAGTTGTTACAAAAGTAGACCTGTTCGCTTTAAAACCGATATTTCAGCGTTTAAGGACGTGTATAATGCCTAAGGTCCCCTGCATAAGAACTACTCTTTATCCTGGGTATCCGCCTCCCAGGGCAATCCTAACCATCTCTCAAAAACCAGTTTCTGATGTTCATCCGGCTCCTCGATCTGCTTTAGTTCTGAAATGGTGGTGGGTTCAAACCCAACCGTGAGATGAATATCTACCAGAATGCCATTACGGCTCACCGTACAGATAATCCTGTCACCTGGAACCTTTTCTCTGAAGTAGTCTGGTTTTGAACTTTTCACTCTGAAGCCATCAATTGCTACCAATTCATCATGGACATTGAGACCGGCATCCCAGGCTGGGGAGTTCTCTACCACCGAGGTGATCACAATGCCACCACTTCTGTCACGTAGCGTTGTTCCCAGATAGGAACTCTTCTCTGTGGTGGAGTCTACATCCAGACCGGCCATAGCAAAGATCTCATCATAGGGCAGAGGCTCTACACCAAACACAAAATCTTCAAAAAAGCTGGTCAACTTCAAGCCGCTCACTGCTTCGCAGACCTTGCGGACATCATCACTGGTATAGCCTTTCTGCTTCTGGGCAAAATCGCGATTCAGCTTGAACATGACATCATCCAGACTTGATCTACCTTCTGTTGCCGCAATGATCTTGATATCCAAAAGCAGTCCCAGCAAGTGACCCTTGTTGTAATAGGAGATGGTAGAGTTGCTGGAGTGTTCGTTAGAGCGATAATATTTGATCCAGGCGTCATAACTGGCTTCTGCAACGGATTGGTGAAGCCTTCCAGGACGGCTTTCCAGAGTATTGATTTCATCTTTCAAAACTTCTAGATAAGCTTCTCTATCGATGTGCTCAATCCTTTGAAGTATGAGCTCATCATAGTAGCTGGTAAATCCCTCAGCCATCCAGAGCTCATCCAGATAGTTTTCTTTGTCATAGTCAAAACTGGCCACGCCCTTTGGTGCAATGCGCTTCACATTCCAGGTATGGAAAAATTCATGGGCCACCAACGACAGAAAGCTTTTATAGCGTTTTTCATCATTAAATGACCAGCGTCTAATAAAGTTGACTGAGGAATTGGCGTGTTCCAGGCCACCGCGACCTTCTTCTACATGAAAAATGAAGCTGTAATGTTCATAGGGTAAGCTGCCGAAGATTTTTGTTTCAGCTTCAATAATTTTTGTAATATCACTGACCAGCACTGAATCATCATAATTGCTGGCGCCATATAGAGCCATGACGTGGGGTTTTCCCAGAACCTCAAAATTCACCACATGCTGGTTTCCCAACTCAAGGGGAGAGTCAACCAACTCATCATAGTCTTTTGCAATGAAGTCCACATTCCCCGGCGTATTAAACGGTTCCAGGGCTGTTGTAATCTCTGACCACTTGTCAGGCATATTGATGTGAAGATGATGTTTTCGCTGTTGATTTTTCTGCCAGTACATGAGGACACTGGCTGGCACAACCAGAGCATGATCAGCATTCAAATAGCTGGTTCGGACACTGTGTTCGTATGCGTATACTCGGTATGAAACAATGATATCCTGACTGCCCTTGCCTTTGATCTGCCAATGATTCTTGTCAATCTTCTTGATCTTTAAAACGGTATCGTCTTCACTACGAGCACTGATATCCTGGACATTCCTGGCATATTCTCTCACGAGATAGGAGCCTGGTGTCCAGACTGGAAGTGCGACCACTTCAGTTCCCTTGGCTCCCTCAAGCCGCATCTCGACCTCAAAAAGATGGGTGTGAGGTTCCGACATGGAAAGAGTGTAATGAACACTTTTTCCCCACAAGCCTGTTGAGATCAGAATCAGAAAGTATATAGATCTTACCGTAAAACGCATGCTGCTCTCCTGAATAAAATTTATCCTCAAAATATGCTCAGAAATGAAATCGTGGCAAGGATTGTTGTGCCTGTTTCACCAGGTTGGGATCGTGTTATACCACGTTGGGGTTGCAATATACCATATCGGGGTTGCCATATACCATATCGGGGTTGCCATATACCAGGCTGGGATTCGAATCCCAGCCTAGGACTTCCACAAATCCATTTTAACTTACTGTAACCCCAATTAAAAGGATTCACCATGCGACATCGCAATACGCGGCGACGACCCTATCGTCGTTTTGGATATTATTTCATAACCACAAATGTGAGTGAAGGATTCACCATTCTCGATCAGTATGAATATGGACATTTATTGGAGCATATTATTTTTTGCTCTGCAAGCATTCACTCCTCACAGGTAATTGCCTTTAAAATCAATTCTGATCATGTCCACCTAGTTGCCCAGATTGGCGAATTCGGAACGATCTCTGAATATGTGGCATCATGGAAACGTCAGTTTTCAAAGCAGGTGAACATTCTTATAGCAAGAATGTCGTCCCCAGGCCAGGATTCGAATCCTGGCCTCGTTACGTTCAATAAATTTCGATGGCAACCCTCATATCACTCCCACCTCATCACCAGCAAACGGGACTTTGAAAATCACATCAATTATATCCTCAAACAGAAAAAGCATCACGATTTGGAGGACAATAAATTTTGTTTTGTTGACCATAAACATGTTTTCACTTTTAAATAATCATGTATCGCCCCACACCAGGCTGGGATTCGAATCCCAGCCTGGATAACAGAAATTGGTTTCTGCGCGGGGAAATAAACAAAGGGCCGGCGAACCGACCCTTTGTTTAATCTGTTGAACAATTAACTATTTAGCGAACTGCACAGCAACAAAATCCCAGTTGAAGATCTTCCAGATTTCTTCCAGATATTTTGGGCGTGCATTGCGATAGTCAACATAGTAAGCATGTTCCCACACATCAACCGTGAGGAGTGCGGCTTGACCATTGGTCATGGGTGTTCCAGCATTTGAAGTCGATGCAATTGCCAGAGAACCGTCAGCATTCTTCACCAGCCAGGTCCAGCCAGCACCAAAATTAGTGGCAGCAGCCTTGGTAAACTCGGCTTTAAAATTTTCAAATGAACCAAAGGCTGAATCAATAGCGGCAGCCAGGGCTCCTGATGGAGCGTCGCCACCATTTGGTGATAGACAGTTCCAATAGAAGGTGTGATTCCAGACCTGAGCGGCATTATTGAAAACACCACCAGATGCTTTCATAATAATTTCTTCCAGACTTGAGTTTTCAAACTCAGTTCCAGGGACCAGGTTGTTCAAATTAGTCACATAGGCGTTGTGGTGTTTGCCATAGTGGTAATCAAGTGTCTCGGCTGAGATAGCTGGGGCTAAAGCGTCCTGTGCAAATGGCAGAGCTGGTAATTCATGTTTCATCATTTATCTCCTTAAATTTAAGGGCTTAACGTTACGTATTTTATCATCTTTACAGTATAAACGGAGAAACCCCCTTGTAAAGCGACAACTTCATGAGAAAAGTCCAGCTAAAATAGTAGGCGAATCCATCCCTACGAAGGGAAATAAATATATTTGGACCCTCCGACTCAAGTCTTGACCGATTAAATTTGTTAGATAATGCCAGTATCCATCCACCTAATAATTACTTAATTTTGAAGCCTTGTGAATAACATCAAACGACATCCTTTTTTCCTGGTCTTCATCTCCCTTGGCTTTGTCTTAAGTGCCAGAGCTGAAATTATCTATGAGTCAGGTGATCTCATGGCGTTTATTGGTGGGACTTCACCAAGCACGGCCTACGACAATTTCGTCAGTCACGTTTCAGAAGGTATCGCAGATGAGGGCTACAATGACTATGGTCCTGATTGGGTTGATGTACAAAATGATGGTTTTGGCAACTATCGCATTATTCCTGAGTCTAGTTATACCCTGACACACTGGCGCAACATTTTTGAAGCTCTGCTCCAGAATGATCTGACGCTTGCTGACCAGATGCTCACTGATTCTCTTGACACCTTTCATTACGATCTTGTTCAATTTGAAGATGTGGTTCATGACCGCACCTACTACCTCATTCGTGAACGTCTCGATATGTCTTATCTAGACCACAACCAGGAAGGGGTTCTAGGGGACGAGGTTACTGGGAGTTTTGCCAATGGATGGGGGCTATATATTCTTAACCCAGATGCCAGTAGACAGCATGTGGTGGTCGAAATACCACACCCCTGTGATGATTTTATTTCACCCTATCTGGGGACTGAAATGTTTCTCCAGACCGATGCTCTTGCCATGATGATCTCAGGTGCAGGTAGAGAGGTCAAGTGGACAGAATCTGGAAACTATTCCAATAATAAATCGCTATCAGATCCAGCCCGTAACAGCAATAGTGTTTTTCACGTCTTTCATGAAGTTCTGGTTGATTCCCTGATGCAGTTAGGGCCTCATTCTCCCCTGATCCTGCATACCCATAGCTATGATGATAATGCTGCTCATGCAGACTTTGAGAGTATTGTGCTCTCAGGTGGGTGGGATGCGGAGAATGCCAATAAACCTATCAGAGATATTTCTGACTCCAATCTTGACCTCGTAAACTTTACGGCGGAATATCCTATTGAAGCTGGGCAGTTTGGTGAACACGATCAGGTACGGGTTGATGAATTTTACCGTGTCCATTACGGTGGCAGTTTTATCTATCATGGCCTTCATGGTGATATCGATATGCCGCATACCTACACGCTGTTAGGACCCAATACGGGTGTGCAAATGAATTATCTCAGACAATTCTTCAACAATAATGAGGTGTATGAACCCTGGGTGCAGATCGAGTTTTTTGAAAAGCCCATGCTTTTCCAGGATATGGACATGCCACTCACAGAGCTCTATGCTGGTGAGTATCCAAGTTCTTACCAAAATCACAGTATCCTCCTTGAATATTATCAACCCTTTATTGATGCCCTGGAGGCCTACCTCACAAACTGGATGACGGTCCCAGATGAAACCCCTCCCCCGGCTATTCCCAACTGGAGAACAGATTTCGATGGCCAAACTTATGTCAGTCTGAGATGGAATCCTGTATACGACACCAATCATAAGACCTATCGAATTATATACGACTTAGACAGCCTCACATCCGAATCTCATTTCATGGATGCTTCGACAAGCATGCAATTCGCCAATCCCAACATGAACCATTTTATGATGGAAAATCTTGATCCTGATGGAGACTATGTTTTTAGAATTGAGGTTGAAGATCATTTTGGCAATTTCAGTCCAACCAGCGAAATCATAAATGACAATATTCCCGGGCACGATCCCATCACTGTCCTGGAAAATTTCGATTCAGGAGAGATCTACCTGCAATCTTATCCAGATGAAGATCAGCATCCATTGTCCTGGGTTTTGGATTCTGATAGAACTTTCATGAATTCGGAATACTCTCTGGAAATCTGGGGCAATACCTGGAAGTCTCAAAGTATTGATCCACATCCGGTCTCTGAGGGTTCGATTTTTCAGATGGCTGCATATATTCAAAGCATTGGTGAAATACAAGGGGTTGCCTTCCAGGACTCGCTTAATACACTTTTTTATGCCTTTGATGGCAGCCAGCAATTAGATATCGAGGAGTGGGTCACAGTTTATCAGGGATATTTTCCAGAAGATACCTGGAATCTGTTTCGCCTGCCTGTGGGAGATGATTGGTTTGCCCGTTTTGATTACTACCCCGCCCTGACCAACATTATCTATATAAATGATCGGGATGACGATCTATCTAGTCGCATCTTTTTTGATGAAATTTTCGATATCACGAATGCCATTGCCTTTGCCCCTGAGGTAGAGATTCAACACTCTCAGAACCAGCTTTACAGAAACAGTTCTAATCAACGTAGTGTGGATGTCAGCTTCCAGGCAGTGATCATTGATCCCGATAGCGAGACGCACAGCTATTTGTGGAATTTTGGCGATGGTGAAATCAGCCAAGCTCCCAATCCTTCACATACATATCTGGTTGAAGATGATCATGATTATACTGTTCTTTTGCAGGTTACTGATGAATCGGGAACCATGGGACAGGCCAGAGCCCGGATCACCGTTGATCAAGGGAATGACAGCTTCCCACTAAACCTGAATTTTGTCGGTGATATCATGATCGCCAGACGTTATGAAGACGCTGGTGGCATTCTGGAAACCCAGGGTATAAATGCCCTTTTCGAACCTACCCTGGAATATTTTGGAGACGCTGCTGATCTAAGTATCGCCAATCTCGAATGCGTCATGACCATTAATGGTGAGGAGCATCCCACTAAATCTGTGACCTACAAGGGTCGTCCCGAATATGTGTCGGCTCTGTCAGATGCTGGTATTGATCTTGTTTCACTAGCCAACAACCACACCCTGGATTATGGCCTGGTAGGCTTACAAAACACACAAGAAGCCCTGGCGGCAAATAATATTCTATACTCAGGTTCTGGAGAAGATAGTGATGAAGCCTATCAACCCATTTTCACCAACAATCTGGGTGTGTCCATCGCCTGGTTGGCCAATTGTGATCGTACCGGTCAATACAATAATTATCAACCCTATCTGAATGCCGGATACAACAAACCAGGTTTTGCTTATCTGACACCTTACTACCTCCTGCAGCAAATCAATACGGTTCGAGATGCGGCTGATCTTGTCGTTATGGAGATGCATGCGGGGAGTGAGTATTCCACATCCCCTGGAGCAGGTTATGATGGTGTTTTCGGGACCAATATAGCTGCCGAAGATTGGATCGCTCCACGAGAGTTAAATCATAATATGGATCAAGAAGAAGATCTTGCTGAAGATGAAAACTACTCACCCTTCCTGGATGTCCCCCATATGTGGGACCGTGAAATTCGTCACCTGGCCATTGATGGCGGGGCAGATTTGGTTGTCGTTCATCATCCTCATATCATTCAAGGTTTTGAGGCCTACAACGGGAAACTGATTGCCCATTCCCTAGGTAATTTCATCTTCGATCTGAACTATCATGAAACCTTCCCTTCGGTCATTCTCAATGCCGAAGTGAATGCCAGTGGATTTGCGGCCTATTCAGCAACGCCTGTCTATCTGGATGACTATATCCCCGTGCCAGCCTATGGTGATCTGGGTGTTCACCTGCTGGATTATCTGGCCAGCAAGTCCAAAGATCTGGACACCTATCTTTACGTGGACCGTGAAAATGCTTCCGCCTCTGTCTGGCTGGATACCCTTTCCATGCCACGCACTTCCATTTATAACCGACGTGCTTTTGATCTTCACCTCGTAGGAACTACCTGGGTCTCAAATCCCCTGGAGATACACAAGATGGGGAACCTTTCATCGCTGGATTCGCCTCCAGGAACAGGCTGGGAGTATCGTCTGGGACGTGAACTCCTCTGGTATGGTAACATGGAGGACGAAGGCGCCACTGAATGGAATACAAACAGCAGTGACGAGTGGTTTGATCTAACAGAAGCACATTCCGGAGAACGTTCTATTGGACAGCATCGCACATCCAGCTCAGGTGATAATGTCATCACCAATTTGGAAAATCGCATTCGTCTGGATGCATCCAAGACGCATCATATGTCTGCCTATCTCATGACACGTAACGCCAGTAATGTTAAAATCCAGGTGAGATATTATGCTGGTCGCACCACCTCGACCATCCTGGCTACCCATGATATGAATTCCGGTGTAAACGGCACGACAGAGTGGACATATTTCCACCAGGAGACCACGCCACCGTCCAATGCCACCTATTTTGATATTCGGCTGAACACGGATATCCCGTCTGCAGGTGATGGATTTGGCTGGTTCGATGATGTACATTTTGTTGAATGGACCGATTGGCGAGATGCTCCTGAGGCTGATGTCAAATCACCCAATGATTATTATTTTGTTCAATTCAAGAATGGAATTATCGCCCAGGATTTCTCTATTGAATTTATGGAAACGGTCTATACAGATCCCCAGGTGGTGACACCAGCTTTTGAAACAGACGGCAATATCGAGCTCATTGACACGGAAATTCATTTTACTGACCTTTCAACAGGTCCGGTGGGATGGTGGGAGTGGAATTTTGGTGATGGAAATCAAAGTGTGGAGCAACACCCCGTTCATATTTATACTGAGCCCGGCATATATGATGTTAGTCTTTCAATTCGAGACCATACTGGAGCCATTCAAACAGAAACGCGTCAAGAACTGATACGGGTTTTTTCTCAGTATTTGCCTGGTGATCTCAATTTGGATGGACAAAACTCAATCAGTGATATCGTGGTTCTGGTGAACATCATCATTGGTGAGATCGTTCCCACAGACGCCCAGTATGAAACTGCTGATGTAAATGGTGATGAACTTATTAATGTCCAGGATCTGGTATCACTTATAAATATTATACTGTATAATTGATTAACCCACTTATTTTATAGTTAATAATTAACCCTCAAAACTATTTTCCTCTTATGACCAATTGGCGTGTTGTAGACATTATCAAGACAAGTACTGATTTTCTGGTAAAGAAGGGTGTTCCTGATGCCCGTCTGGATGCAGAAATCCTCCTGGGACATGTTCTCAAAAAGAATCGTCTAGAGCTCTATCTCTTTTTTGATCGACCCATGGGCAAAAACGAGATGGATATATACCGAGAATACATCAGGCGCAGGGGAACCAGAGAACCTCTCCAGCATATTGTGGGGGAGACTGGTTTTATGAACCTTGTCCTCAAAACGACCTCGGCGGCACTCATTCCGCGCCCTGAGACAGAGATATTAGTTGAGAAGACCCTGGCATTAAACATCAAGCCTGCAGCCCGCATACTGGATGTCGGCACGGGGTCTGGATGTATCGCCATTGCGCTGGCTCAATCCCTTAAGGATGTAAATGTCCTGGGCATCGACGTTTCGATAGAAGCCTTGATTTTAGCCAAAGAGAATGCTGGACTCAATAAAACTCAAGTGGTCTTCCAGGAAATTGATATTCTCACATCACTCCCAAAGATTGATGAACGTTTCGACGTGGTTGTCTCAAACCCACCCTACATTGCTCTCAGCGAGAAGGATCAACTCCAGGCAGAAGTTGCACAGTTTGATCCTGAGCTGGCCCTGTTTGAAGGAGGTGATGGCCTCTCATTTTATCATCGGTTTGCGGAAATTCTACCCGACTTACTCATCCCTGGTGGTCATTTTCTATTTGAATTTGGTGGCAGTCCCCAAGAAAAAGCTGTGTTAAATATTTTTATGGAGAAGGGCTTTCACGACCTGGAAATCATCCAGGACTACAATGGTGATCCCCGCATTATCTCAGGCAAATACCTCCCCTGAACTTATTGAAAGGAAGCAAAATTGAAATCTCGAATTATCCCTTACGTCTTTATGATCATTCTGTTAGCTGCCCATTTTTCCCGTGGGGGGAACGACATTCTTGCCGTGCTCACTTTGCTTATTCCCTTCCTCTTCTTCATTAAACAGAAATGGGTTATCACCAGTCTAGAGGTCATTGCTTATCTATCTGCTCTGGTCTGGTTGTTTGGCGCCTATCAGTATATTCAACTTCGAATCGCTAGTGGTGATGATTGGATGAGGCTTTTGATCATCATGGGTTGTGTGGCTCTCTACACTGCCTGGACTGGCTTTTTTCTACGGTCTGATAAAATTAAAAAAGTCTATGGGATGAATGAATGATACAGACGGGGGAATCGCAGAAGGCCTTCAATACCTTTTGTAATGATTTGGATATCGCCCTCCCCATCATCGGGGGCGCCATGTATCCCTGCTCCAACCCAGAGCTAGTCGCAGCAATTTCAGAGGCAGGAGGGATTGGAGTTATTCAACCCTTGAGCTTGACCTACGTCCATGGTTATGATTTTCGAAAAGGACTGCGCTACATTCGCAGCCTCACCTCAAAACCCATTGGTTTAAATCTGCTCATAGAGAAAAGCTCTCAGCGTTATCTGGACAGAATTAATGACTGGCTGGATATTGCTCTTGATGAAGGAGTAAAATTCTTTGTCACGGCTCTGGGCAATCCCAAATATTACGCAGAGAAGATTCATGCTCATGGCGGAGTGGTCTATCACAACACCACAAATCGAAAGTGGGCTGAGAAAGCAATTCTAGGGGATGTAGACGGTCTCATCTGTGTCAATGATCGCGCTGGGGGACATGCAGGAACCGAGGCAGCAGCCAAATTATATGAGGATCTGGTTGACTGTGGAAAGCCACTAATCTGTGCTGGTGGTATCAGCTCACCTCAGGATTTTGCCAACATGCTGGACCTGGGTTATTCAGGCATCCAGATGGGCACTCGCTTCATCGCCTCAGAAGAATGCACTGCACATCCCGATTATAAACAAGCCATCCTGGAAGCTGGTGAAAATCAGATTGTCCTCACGGATAAACTTTCAGGTGTACCTGTATCTGTGATTGAAACTGACCATATCAAAAAGATGGGTCGTAAAGCGGGACCCTTGGCTCGGAGGCTGCTGCGAGGATCCAAAACGAAAAAATATATGCGTATGTTCTATTCCGTACGCTCATTCAGAACCCTTAGAAATGATCGTGAGAAAGCCGGGGATTACCAACATTTTCTCCAGGCTGGCAAAAGTGTTAGTGGGATTAACAGGATACAGTCGGTCCAGGAGATAATGGCGAGCTATCGTCACACCCTGTGACACTTTTAAATTTATACTCGCTCACTCATTTCTTTATCTGGTTTTTAGCAGGCCGTTATATGAGGATGGGCTGGCCACTCTTCTTGATCCTCTCCCTTGGATGGGAGGGTCTGGAAATGATTTTGCCTTTCGAATTTGCCGAGGAATGGATCGGCAATAAGCTGGCTGACATCGCAGTCAATATGGTGGGATTCTATCTGGGTAATCGACTTAGGTCATATCCTCTAAACCAAGCCAACTAAGGTCACGTTCTCATCAACGCATTAAAAGATTTCATGGAGATACATGCTGTGTGGAAACACAAAGATGTGAACAATTAACCACAATAAAGACATGGCTCTGGCAGGATTAACTAAGATGGGATATGATTTAGCAAGGTAGTAACCAACCACTGTCACCAGAGGATCAAAAATGAGTCTGTTTGCCCAGAACTCAACCCCCTGAAGCCAATATTCTACCGTTGCACCAGCCAGACCAGTTTCAAGATAGTGCTCCAGAGTTTCCCATAAGTACGCCAGCAACAAAACAGCAACGATGTCAAAGTGACTCGTCCTGATCTTTTCACTGCTCACATTGAAGTGCTTCAGCATGAGTTTTGAATTGATGCTCATGACCAACATTCCAATTGAAATGCCACTCAAGAAATGTTCCAGTGTCCAAATATCAATCGAAGCTACAGTTTTAAAGCCCCATAACATGAAATCTTTTCCCCCGTATTATTTGTAAGGCATGCTAGTCCAGCATGGCACTACAATACGTTCAAGCCCCCATCATCAAGTTTCAGGGGACGTTTCCAATAATTGTATTGTGGTGTCCACTCTTCCTCACCCATGCCAGCAAGACCCAGTAGTCCCCACATAGAGCAATAGATGTCCCCTGGTCCAAATTCGCTGGAGTTTTTGCGAAATATTTCATCACTGATCCGTTCATAAACCACCGCTCCCGGTGAGTTGGCCTCACCTTCTGTTACGGTTTGTTCACGGATATACTCACCGCCACCGTGTGAAGCTAGACGAAAGCGCCAACCTCTCTCATTTGCAAAACGACGTTGTAACTCCGGAGCATCTTTAGATACGAGAGCGACCGACATGGCTGACTCCAGATGTGGAAGGAATCCATTAAAACCATCGGCCCAGAGCATGCAATAACGACAGCCCTGTCCCATGTTGTGAATCATGAGTAATTTGTCATTTTCACCAAAGAGCTCGAGGAGGGTAATTTCACCCTCAACAGTTTTAAATGTATAATTAGGAACTTTTGTGGCTGGGCTTGACTTGCGCAGGGCTGTGAGCTTTTCGTTCAACTCATAGATTTGCATTTCAATATCTTTGATCTCATTACTCATGAGCAATATCCTTTCTGATTGAATGAGGCCCCCAATTCAATATAAGACATAGAACCCTCCCATGAAAAAAATTTGAGATTGGTCTATCGGCGGGGGTAATAGTCTAAATAATTATCCAATGGATTGGATGTGTCAGTATTCAGGGACAGGATATAGTCCACAGTGGGTTGATGATAATTCATCTCAGTATAATAGGGGTCAGGATCGTAGACCTGGAAGTAATTGTCTTCCTGGATGTACAGGTAATCTGTGGTCAACACGGAATAGATACTGTCCAGGTTGAAGGCTGTTCCATCACTATGTTTATATCCTGCTGAAGTTGTCATCCCCGCCACCACATGGTTCTGGAGGCAATCAATGACCTGTTGTCCTGTCAGCCTGAGTTCCAGGATGTTGTTGTTAAACGGCAATACACCAACAATATCACCTTTGGTAATCTCCCCAGCCTCTATATCCTGGCGAATACCACCGCTGTTTGTGATGGCGATATCTGCATTGGGATAATTATATAGCCATGAATCTGTAACCAGATTATGCATTTCAGGGGAAAATCTGGCTATCTGGTTTTCAGTATAACCGATGACCTCTCCCAGCGCTTCAACTGTGGCTGTTTCCCAGCTATTCACGACGCTTGCTACCACTGGATCTGTGGTACCACCCTGATTTTCAAAGGTTGCAGCCACCAGGTTAGTTACTATCATCGTCTCTTGGTTATACCAGATATCCAGGCGGGCATATTGATCCATTCTTGAGCCCCCCTCAATGAGAGCAACCGATCCAGTCCCAAATATTTCGCTGACCAATGCGTGACAATGCCCTCCACCAATCATACTGATACCGAGCTCTTTGGTCAGTGGCACCAGTCCCATCATTTCAAATTCACAAATGTGAGCAATGCATAAAATGATCTCAGCACCCTCAGCCCAGATTTGAGGTACATACTCCTCAAGAGCTTCGTCGTAGGCAATAAAATTAAAATCTTCAACATAGGTTGGAAATGCTGTATAGCTGGCGCTCTGGGTGGTTAAACCAATGATTCCCACCAGAATATCATTCACTTCTCTTACGACATAAGGTTTAGCAAAATCAGGAATACTGTCATTTGATTTCAGACGAATATTTGCTGAAAGGTAAGGGAAATTTGCCTGAGTAACTCGCTCCTGCATTCCAGCAACTTGAAAATCGAATTCATGATTCCCGATGGCTGCAGCACTATAGCCCATGGCGTTCATTGTCTCGACAGTAGATTCGCCCTGGAACCAGGTTGATATCGCTGGACCTGTCCAATTGTCTCCCCCACTGAGAATCAGATAGGAGCTGTTTTCTGTATAGCCTTCCTCATCTCTCCAGACACCCATTAATTTTGCGGCGCCATCTGTATCATCTGTCTCAGATATCCAACCGTGTTCATCGTTGGTATAGAGGATGGTCAGATCCGAGGGGCCAAGGTCTGGAGTATCCTCATCCTTGACGCAAGAATGAAGTAGAAAACAAAATATCAGCGGAATTAAAGTAAGTTTCATGGCTCTCATTGGCATAAAAACATCTTTCCACCCGAGATTAACCTTTCACATTCGTCCCTCATACAAAAAACAGTGCATTACGAATTTCACATACTCAGTCTGTAAAACCGGATTCTCTTTACTCGCTAGATTATGTGCTTACTTTGACCCACTATGAACGTATCACATAAAACCTTAAAACTGCTCGCTGCTTTAATCTGGTATATAGGTCCTGTCATCCTTTTTAATAAAGGGGCCGAACTAGCCAATGAAGCATATAATATAGAATCACAAGGCTGGGGACGTCTCTTTAGCTGGACTGCCGGCATAGCCATTGGGCTGGTGAAAACTCGCTATATCTTTCTCAAAAGCTGTCGAAAAAACCTCGCTCGTATCGATGCACTGACTTCGCCAAAACTTGGACAGTTTTATCGGATTCAGTTCTTTTTTGCCCTGGCGGCGATGATAGCTCTTGGGGCTTTCCTTTCCAGAGTATCCCAGGGGAACCACACCTTTCTCGTCTTTGTTGCCACCCTGGATATCAGCATTGGTACAGCGCTGCTGGTTAGTAGCAAGGTGTTCTGGGAACAGGGTGTTTTTTCTTTCAGGAAACGTCTTTCCTGATGCACAACATAGAACCTTACGAAGGTTTTAAACCTTCGTAAGGTTACAGCATTATTACCGCAGATTCGAACCCAAACCCAAATCAAGCAAATCTCGTTCTGTCCGGGGTAGCTTTAAAAAATATATGGAAATAAATACTTCGAGTGCTTTTTGTACTCAGACCATTCCTCATAACGGGACATGGATCTTTCTTTCATGATGATATTTATGGAGAAATATCCCAGCCAAACCCAGGCCAGGATAGCCCAGGGAATCCAATGCCAGACCAATAAAGCAAAGGAACCATAAATCAGCATCTCACCAAGATAATTGGGATGTCTGATCAGGCGGAACATACCAGTTGTGATAAGCCCCTTTTGGTGTTTAAGGGTAAAATATTTCTGGGCATCAGCTGTGAGCATCAGCGCCAGACCGATGGCATAAATGAATATCGCTGTAGCTGTCCAGATCCAGTTCGCACCAGTATGGGCCTCAACGAGGACAGGTGAAATCAGTAGATAAGGTGCCACCCAATAGGGTCCCAGGACTGCAACTATGGCGGTGATTGCACCACCAAAGGTGATCTTAGTTTGCCATTTGCTATCAGGAAAGATGACATCCTTTAGAATCCATATTATTCCATAACTTCCATGTAAAGCCAAATAGACCCAAGCTTGTGTAGAATAATTGTCATAATAGAGCATTAATCCCAATACCCAGAACAGCGTCATGCCCTTCTGGAAGTTGATAACCCAGTTAAAACTTAGAAGTCGAGGTCCACCGAAGAGGTCGTGGCTTAAATAATTAGTGGCGCCGTGGATTGATTTAATCATGTTTGTCATGGAGGTCTCTTGCTATTCCTTCTCAGCAATCAAGATATAGCTGAGGGGGATATCAGGACCGGTTTCCTGATTCTTTCCATGGAGTGTTGAAATATCATCGGGATACTCAGAGAAATGTCTCACTTTCATCCCGTTGTCAATAATTCCCATGAGGATATCGCTGAGCGTCCAAACAAACCAATACATCGTTTTTGATTTATAAGTCGTTCCTCCAACATAGTCGATACCATCATTATCGATATAGGGATCCTTCTTAAAATAGGGTTCAATAATTTTCATTGGATCCACATTTTTCAGATCATCAGATGCAAGCATTTCGGAAAAGGGATGAGATTCGTGGATAAACAGTTCTCCATCCTCATTAAGGAGTGCGGTCACCTTGCCAAAAAAGCGCTGTATGGCAGGCATCCAGCCCAGACAACCGATGCTGATGTAAACGATATCAAATGCGTCATGATATTTCTCAGGGATGTCATAAACATCAGTATGAACAAACTCACAAGCAATTCCAACTCGTGCTGCTCTTTCTCGAGCTTCCTGGATGGCCTCGTCTGATATATCAAAACCCACACATTCACCAGCCCCCATGTTTTTTAGGGACATCAACTCAACCCCATTATTGCAGCAGACATGGGCAATCTTTTGTCCATTAATATTCAAAGAGTTAATCAATGTTAATTCAGGTTCGTTAATCACAGAGAAGCCAGGGGTAGCGAAGGCCTTATCCCATTTGTCAGCGTTGGATTTTTGGTGGTGGGGCATAGCTTCATTCCAGGCTTCCCGATTTGCTTCTGTGAATTTTTTGAAGTCACTCATTTTCTACCCTTGTCATTTTAGCAATAGTACTTTTTGCGATTGTGAAAGACTCTGATTCGAAAGTTGCACAATAAATATCCCCGAGGGTAAACTCCTTTGGCTTTGATCTCTGCCATCCCACTTCAATATGTGCCTGCCTGCGCCGCCTGATAAGACATCACTTGTCCAAACTTGCTTTCCCCGAAGGTTAAAGATGCTTATGCTGGCCTGATGTGAATCCATCAACTCATACTCAATATTCAGCTCCGAATTAAATGGCGTGGGATACAGACGCTTCAGGGAAAGAGAGGAAGGAGTCATCGCTCCAACATTCCTTTCTGTCCCAGCAGTTTGATCCAACAATTCCAGCATAACAGTCCCTGTTGCATCTTCGGTGGTAAAACCAAGCAACTCCCCAATGGTTGGTGCGATATCTGGTATGGTCCTGGGAACATCTGAAGCCAGCCCACTCTGTATGTCAGGACCTATTGCTAATAACTGAATATGGCGACATCCCACACAGTCATCTCCATGCCCCTGGAAATTATAATCATGTCTGCCATGGTCATTGGTTACCAGCATAGTTGTTTTCCCTGCATATGCAGTGTCTGCTTGCAGGACATCCCACAATGCCCCGACAAGACTGTCGGCAGTGCTGATAGCCGCGAGATAATCCTCCCAATCACCCGAATGTCCCCTGGAATCCACGTCTGCCAGATACATAAGCAGGAAATGAGGTGCCAGATCAGAGATCACTTGCTCAGTCTCATGCCATACATCTGTATCGGTGGAGCCAACACTATGATAAAGGGGCCAATATTCTGTACCATAATCTGGGTCGAGACTCGCTTTCCACGGGCATAGCGCTTTCAAAGTGTACACACAATCCTCAGCTGGTCGTGATAGTTGTTTGCGATAATACTCAAAGACGGTTGGAAGTTCGGTTGTGTTATTGGAGCTACTATTGCAATCCGGATCGCTAAAGGTATTAATATCAGTCCAGGCGCCACACCATATCGCTGGAATTGCTCGACTGGTATAGGTGGCTCCATCGTTTTGAAAGTCATTGATCAGTGCACCCTCACTTGCCAGCGCACCCATCCGCGGTACCTGCTCAAAGGATGGATCACCCAGACCTTCACTGTAACGCAACCCATCGATGATAACCAGAACCACATGGTCAGTTACATAAGCCTTGCCAGATGCCGGTAATAGAGCCATCAACAGGATAAATGATAGAATTACAAATGAGTTGCTTCTCGACATAGCATAAAGTTTTATCATTTAGAATGGCGCCTTTGGGATGCTGAATTCAGCCTTAGCTGAACGTTTGAATTGCTCACTTTTCTTTTTCTTTAAATACATCGCCTGTTTGAATCCACGATCTCTCAAAGCACTTATTCCGACAGTGGTTGAAGTGCCCTTATAAATTCTTTTTCCAAAACGTCGGATCACATCCCAGTCAATTTCTATACCTAAACCAGGGCTGTCGGGGATTTTTATCCTACCTTCAGAATCGCGGGGAAATCCACCCCTAATAAAACGCGCCCAGGCCTCAGCAGTCCATTTTCCCTCCAGGGGATACTCCAAAAGACTGCGTTCTGCCTCGGGAATTACACCAACGAGCTGCAAGGCAATCGCGAATCCAAGACCCGTGGTCCAGGTATGAGGGCAAAACTTTATTTTATTTGAATTGTTTTCCAGGTTGCGCTTCTGAATCTCCTTGATCAACCAATAAACATTGGAAATTCCACCGGCATAGGTGCCACCGGCCATGACAGCATCAGGCTGATAAATATCCAGACTCCCCAGATCCAGCATGGCTTTAAAATCTCGCCAGGTAGAATTCAACTCGCCACCTGCAATGGGGGTCCTGGTGTTTTTACGAAGTTCAGCCAGTCCTTCAAAATTACCCCGGTTTAAGGGTTCTTCCAGCCAGTAAACATTGTGTGGTTCAAGTCCCTTTGCAAAACTCAACGCCATTTCAAGATTCCATTTGGGTGTTTCATCAATGAGATCCACTGGCCAACCCTGGTTGGCATCCACCATGATTTTCATATCAGGTCCCACTTGATCACGGGCGGCGCCTACATAATCCACCATCTCATCTACATCCAAGCCCTTCACACGTAATTTGATGCCCTTGTAGGCCTGATTTTGGGCCCAGGAGCTGAGTTCTCGACTCTTGACTTGATCATGACCGTGGTTTGCACCTGTGGACATATAAGGTGACGCATATCCGCCACTGCCCCCCAACACTTTCCAGAGGGGTTCGTTCCGACTTTTACCGATGATGTCCCAGATAGCTCCATCGATCCAGCCATTGCGCATTCCGATGTATGAGAACTCCTGAATCCGCTGATTCATCAGACGAATATCGAGGGGATTGAGACCCATAAGGTAGTTCCCCAGAATTGAGCCCAGACCACTGCGCTCCGGTCCCATCCCAACCGTTGCAGCGACACCTTCCAGGCCAGTATCTGTACCCAACTTCAGGAGATAAAACCTGACTTCAGATTGTCTAAATCCAGGAATCCAACTCGGGTTGAAGTAAGCGGGTTGTGCAAAAAAACCAGGTTTGTTCTCTTCTAGAGGTATTTTTACATAAAAAAGTTCTATGCGATCAATCTTCATCGTGTGCACCCCACTTGTTTAACCTTGATGCTTAAAATGTTCGTATCTGTGTGTAAACTTATATTGCTGCTGTACAATGACAAGTAGCATCTTCTCTATCAACCACCCGTATTGTTAATCACACCTTCATTACTGGCCTGGACTATGGGTTCTACTAATCTTTCGGGCAGAGTCGACTTTCTATCTCAATTTCCAAAGTTCGGGGCTTATAGTCAAACAGATCTAATAACTTTTGGTGATCCCGGGGTACTTCATCTGCAAGATCCGAGGGGAAATTGTTGAGCAGGATCAAACTTTTGTATAGATATCGGGGAAAGGGTGTAAACGGGTAGAGCAGTGCCGAAACCACACGCACCGCGGTCAGCGGAATCGATAGATGCCGTACGGTAACACCCGTTATCTCAGAGACCAATTCAGCAACTTCAGGAAAAGTATAGGCTCGCGGTCCGGTAAGTCTGATTCGTTGCCCCCCTAGATCTTCTCTCAGGGCTGTCTGTGCCGTAATCTCACCAACATCTTCTGCCGAGATTGTTGGGATCGCTTTAAGTCCCCCTCCTGGAACTGTCATTTTACCACCCCTGAGAAAGGCAAAAAAGAGGTCGAAAGCGGGGGCATCACCCAGAATGGTCCAGTTTAGATCTGAAGCGTGAAGTGCTGCCTCAACCTCGATCTTGATAGCTCCAAATTCAGGGATTTTCAGTTCATCCAGTAAGTCGGCCCGCATTTCATAACCAGACATATAGATCAACCGGGAAATGTTCAGTTTTTTTGCCTCAAACATGATGTTCAGCACTGCATCCCGCTCGATGGCCTTCATCTTACGAATCAGCTTGACGGACATGGCAGCCAGACAGATAACAATGACATCCATGCCCTGGAGAGCCTTGCTGATATCCCCAGTATGGGTCACATCTCCCTCAAAAATGTCTACATCAGAACCGACGACAGCCCTGGCCCCTTCAGCATTCCTACTAACGACTCTGACCATCTGCCCTCTGGCAACCAGTGCAGTGACAACGGTCCGTCCATAGTATCCAGTTCCGCCAAAGACGATAATCTTTTTGACCATTACTTTTCCCCCTCTTGCTCTCTGTGGATTAGTGCTGTTTAAATATATACTCCGAGAACACTGAGGGAAGCATCGAAAATTGAATATTCCAGATGGTTGGTGGGCACAGTCTAACCCAGAAATACCTGGGGTCTTGATCCGTTAAAACTTCACCCTTCTAACTTCTGTCTTTTTCCTTAGTTTGCAGCATGCACTGGTTGACCATTTTACGCCCCTTGAATCTGCTTCAGGCTACCCTGGCTGTTGTTCTCACAACGGCTTTCCTCGGGGAAATGGAGCAGACAGGTGTTCTCACCCTGCTAATTCTGTCGGTAATCACCATTAACGCTGGTGGCAACATCATTAATGATATCTACGATCTGGAAATTGACCGTATAAATCGTCCGGAGCGTCCCCTGCCATCAGGAGCCATGAGTGTCAAACAAGCTCGTATATACCTCTTTTTTCTTTTTGCTGCAGGCAGTCTACTCTCGTGGTTCATTTCACTGGAAGCCTTCATCATTGCTGGGCTTATATCGGTTCCAACACTGATTGCTTACTCTGCATGCTTTAAACGTCAGCCCCTTATTGGTAATCTGGCTGTTTCATTTATGCTGGGACTGGCCTTCATCTATGTGGGGGCTGCTTTTGATAATATTCAGGCAACCCTGGTGATGGCTGCCCTGGCTTTTGGGTTCACACTCATCCGTGAAATAGTTAAGGATTTAGAGGATATGGATGGAGATGCCCAGGACCAAGCGCGAACACTGCCCCTGGTCTGGGGAGAGAATAAAACCCTGAATTTGGTCTTATTTCTCATGGTCGCTTTTATAATTCTCGATCTATTACCCTATGCTCTGGGTGTCTATAATCAAGTCTATCTCTGGATAGTCATATTGGGGATAAATTTGCCCCTGCTGGTTTTTGCTTTTACTCTGTGGAAACAACCCATCAAAAAAACTTACTCCAGAGTACAATTGTTTTTAAAACTCGATATTTTTGTGGGTCTCGCCGCTCTATATTTCGGCCAGACTTTTTAAC
>JABMQQ010000161.1 GCA_013202495.1 Fidelibacterota bacterium
CTTATAACTTTTATATCATCCTGTTATTTAATTGATTTGTGTTAAAGTATGATGGTATTGGGTCAAAGGGCAGTTGGAGCAGGACTGGGTCCTACAATAATTCTTTCTCCATGCCAGCAACCCCTGTTGTTCAGCTACCAACCTTATTTTTGATAGACCCAGACGAGGGAGCATCTTCTTTTCCAGACCATAGTGTCTGAATACTTTCATTCTCTGCCATTGTTCAAAACCTCGGTCGTTCCCTATGAAGGGGGCAAGAATATTGACAAGCCATTCCCGGCATTGGTTTAACGATAAGCCAAGAGATCGCATCTCGATAAACACATCTGTCATGGAATCTTGGGGCAGAGTATGCCAATCCTCTGGTCGAAATAAATGAGAGGATTGGATTATTTTTTTCAGCAGGAGTGTTTTCGATGATCCATTGGGATAGGACAGATTGCTACCTTGCCAGGTACGACAATCTGGCCAGTGGCTGAGGCCAAGAACCAGCGCGGCTTGATGTAACTGTTTGAAGCGAGAGCCCCCTGCCATGACTATTTCTATCATTCCCAGGAAAAGTGGGTTGTACTCTCCCCCAGACGCTTCAAGTGATTTCAAATGTTCCTGCTTACTCTTGAACCTTAAATAGGCATGAGCTATCAACTCATTCTCGGTAATTCTACGATTTGATACACATCTGCCAGCGCCCAGAGAGTGTCTGTCAACCTTGAGCGTTGGAATATCAGGACCTGTATCACCATCCAGAATCACATGCAGCATAACATCTCGATAGCGCTCATCACTTTGGTGCCCATGAGCATACCAATCTCTGGCTGTGATGTGCATTTCCACATCACCACTCATTTCAAAATCGTCTAGAAGAATCCGGCACTGGAATATATCGGGACCTGGACCATCATTGCGATGCCCTGCATCGAGAACGATCAAGCTCTCACCATCAACTGTTCTCAGATTTTCCATCCGTTCAACCTGTCGCAGCCACCACGCTACCAGATCTTTTTCCTGACAAGACCACTTAAACTGACGCCTTTCAGCAATAGCACATTGCTGAAGCAATACCTCACGATAATTCATCCATAATTTCCTTGTTTGGCAGAAGTTAAGTTATGCGCTCGCCTGGTAGAAGAACAATTTGAGTTCTGTGAAGTGAAGTTGACTAATTTTGCGGTGGTATGTAGTGTTTTACAAATAAAGCGGTCGCATCATCAAGATACCGATCCCTTGTCTCAGCGCTATAAGCGCCTGGATCCATGGGAGGCAAAATGGTCAATGTGATAGTTGTGGCAGATATACGGCGTTGTTTTTTACCCATTGCTTTATGCGCTCCGTTAATGATTACCGGGACAATGGGGATTCCTGTATCGAGCGAAAGTATAAAGGCACCTTTTTTAAATCGTTGAAGCTGTCCATCCACACTTCGGGTACCCTCAGCAAAAATGACCAGGGAATTATCCTTATTCGCAGACATCTGGATGGCTACTTGTTCCATCATTGCCAACGCAGCTCGATGATCCTTTCTGTCCACAAAGTAGTGGCCAGCTGCCCACATTGCCCATCCAAAGAAGGGTACATATTGCAACTGTTTCTTGGCAAGCATACCATGCTTGTTCTTAATCCCCCAATAAATAGACGGAATATCAAAAGCTGAAGTATGATTACTGATAATGATGTATTGGTCGTTCTCATCAATATTTTCAAGACCTTCAACCTCAACCTTAACGCTGGAAATTTTTAAGACACCCCAGGCCCATTTTCGACCGAGGCGGTGGGCAAGTCGTCCACTCGGATCAACAACTTTTGCCAGAATCACCAGCAGAACCCATATCGCGGTCCACAGAGATATTGTGCCTATTATCAGAAAATAGTGGAGCATGCTGCTATTTGAGGTGTAGTCCAGCTGAACCCATATAAGGTGCCAGAATCTCTGGAAGGAGTATGCTTCCATCTTTTTGTTGATAAGTTTCTAAAAGTGCAACTAACAGACGCGGAGTTGCCACACCCGACCCATTCAAAGTATGGAGAAGCTGAACTTTGCCCCCACTCTGGGGTTTGTATCGGATGGCTCCTCTACGGGCTTGAAAGTCTTCATAATTGGAACAACTGGATACTTCCAACCATCGAGCTTCTCCTGGCGCCCATAACTCAATATCATAACACTTAGCTGCTGAAAATGAAAGATCGCCCGTAACCAGCTCAATAACCCGATACTCCAAACCCAGCGCTTCAAGGATATCTTCGGCATCGCGCCTCAGTTTTTCCAATTCCTCATAAGACGTGTCTGGATGGGTGAATTTCACCAACTCAACTTTATTAAACTGATGCAGACGTAAAAAGCCACGCGTGTCCTTCCCGTAGGATCCAGCTTCGCGTCGAAAACAAGATGAATAGGCACAGTAACGAATAGGCAAGTTTTCTTCAGGAATGATTTCACCCTGATGAATATTGGTCACTGGGACTTCAGCAGTTGGAATCAAATAAAGCTCATCCTGGGGTAGCTTGTACATATCGTCTTCGAATTTGGGTAGTTGACCTGTCGTTGTCATGCTCTTGGTATTGCTCACAACAGGTGGCAGTACTTCCGTATAGGAGTGCTTATCAATATGGAAATCCAACATAAAATTGATAAGAGCACGTTCCAGTTTGGCACCATTGCCAGTATAAAGGGGAAAACCAGGACCTGCAATTTTAGTTCCCCGGGGGAAATCGAAGAGTCCCAGTGAATCTCCCAACTCAAGATGTGTAAGCAACTTGAAATCAGGCTGATATCTATCACCCCACTCCTTTATAACTGGATTTTCAGAGGCGTCAGCTCCAACTGGGGTAGTCGTGTGGGGCAAATTGGGAACTTGAAGTAAAAGCTCATGCAATTGTGCTTCAACTTCTCGCTGTTGATCATCTAAGCTCTTTATACGTTGACCAATCTCCCGGGTCTTATTGATCAAATCAGAAGCATCTTCTTTATTCTTTTTCCGGCTAGCCACGTCTTTTGATACAACATTACGATCATGTTTCAGGACTTCCACTTCGACAATTACATCACGACGTTCCTGATCCAATTTCAAGATTGCTTCAAAATCTATCTGGACATTCTTATTCTGAATACCTGTCTTGACAAGCTCTGGATTTTCCCTAATTGTTTGGATATCTAACATTGTCTAAATCCTACTCTGATTTTTTCTAACTAAAATGTTTAATAAGTACAAACTATGTGCTTCTACTTTCTAACTTTTAACTCTTAAATTCTAACTCTTAAATTTTAAATTTTAAATTCAAAAAGTCACCTACTACCTGACCCCGTGAACATCACATATACTGTATACATGATGATTTTGAAATCCAGCCTCAATGAGATATTCTCCAGGTAAAAAAGATCGTATTTCAATTTCAAGCGAGAAGCCTCGAGTGTGGTATCATAACCTTGTTTCACTTGAGCCCACCCAGTGATACCTGGTTTTACCTGATGTCTTCTCGGGTATAGAGGGTATAATTCCGAAATTTTATCCACAAAGAATTGTCGTTCGGGTCTGGGTCCAACGAGACTCATTTCATTGCGTAAAATATTTATCGCCTGGGGGATCTCATCTAACCTGAGATGTCTGAGAACTCGACCCACTTTAGTAATTCTGGGATCAGCTTCGGTGGCCCAGACGGGGCCAGTATTGACCTCAGCGTCCAGAATCATGGTTCTAAATTTTATGACATTGAATGGTTTACCCTTTTTCCCTACCCGCTCCTGAGCAAAAAGAACGGGACCTTTTGAATCCAATTTGATGGCAATGGCAATAATGAGAAGCATGGGTGAAAGGATAGTCATTGCAAGGAGGGCTACAAAGATATCAAGCAAACGTTTTGCAGCTCGTTCCCATAGCGGCATATAGTCTGGCATGATGTCAATGAGTGGGATACCGTGGAGCTGTTGGGTCCTGGCAAGTCCAGAAATTGCATCAAACATATCCGGATTTGTTTTAATGCCCACGTTGTGATCCTGCAACAAACGAATAATGTCTATGGTTCTATCATGATGATCACGCTCAAGGGCTAAAACAACTTCATCAATATTCAGTTCATTAATAATTCTGGAAATATCCTTCAATTCACCCAGGACAGGGATGCGTAGTTTGGAAGCTTCAATATCCTCCTCACCTTCCATCCGAATAAATCCTACTGGTTGATAACCAGAGCGGGGTTTGGGTAAGAAGGCATCCTGGACCATGAGACCTCTACGATTGAGTCCAACAATAAGTGTCTGTGCCAACCCCTTCCCCTTTTGCAGCAGGTTGAGGTGGGTTGAGCGAATAAGAATCCTGCCAAAGCTCACAGAAATAAGCAAGGTAAGTGCATAAAATATGAGGATACTTTTACCAAAAGTTACTGGGTTGTCCAGATCAACTGTAAGTAAATAGATCAGAAATGTGCCAATAAATATATACTTTGTGATATTGATAAGTTCATCTGATCGAGAAATTGTTCGTTTGACCTTATAAAGACCATTCAGAGTAAAGAGAGTAATCCAGAAAATCGAAAGCAACACTGAAGGGAATTGCATATCAGACCACACGAGTTGAATCGTATTATTATACATCCCAGATTCGAACCTGAGTAGGAAGATGACTATAAAGCTCAGATTGATACTGATAAGATCAGACCCAATGAGCAATATTCTTTCCAACCAACGTTGCATACCTTCTTATCTACTCCCTTACAAGATTCGGAGAATGATTTCCTCCGCTAAAAAAACGGAATGAATATAATCGTTCACCTCGAGAATCAAAGGTCACCATCCGGCTGATTAGGTGATGCATATCGCTAAACCATTCTTAATTTTTTGCCATGAAAAAGATTTTTCTCCTTCTGACTCTGCTTCAAGCTTTGATTGCGCAGAATGTTCCCTTCGTCATGGATCATCCTGTATATCATTTCCTTGAAAGATTAGAAAGTAGGGGCATGATAAACTCAGAGTATTGGAGTACAAGACCCTATACGCTAATGCAGATCAATGAATTGTTAAGTGAGGTTGAAAAACACAAAGGTGAACTCTCTTCAAGGGATGTCTCACTACTTCGAAGATTTCAGCTGGAATTTAATAGAAATTTCCAAGATGACGGGGTCACCTTTCCCTGGAGTAAGTCAACACTTGCTAAGCTAAGGCACCCCGATGAATTCGATCAGCTGCCCTTTTTTATGACCTACAAGCATAAGAGTTCCAAAGGATGGATAAACTGGTCGGAAACATTCAGAGCTCAGTATAATGGTGATGCTACTCGGGGCTACCACACTGACTTCTTGGGTATATCAGGGGTCAAAGGCAACATCGCTTTCACGACACAATATACTTTTCACCGGATCACCCGCACCAGTGGCTATACTGATCTTCCAGATACCTATAAGGAGGGATATGTTCTGGATCGGGATTATATGAAGTGGATTAATTGGGGATATCCAACCTCATCATTGACATACACGCATCCAGACTTCAGCTTTGGGATCCATCGACAACCCATATATTGGGGTTATTCAGCGAACAATTCTCCCATACTTTCAGATAATGTTCACCCGCTCCCCCATATCGAGTGGTCAACAGAGATGCCGCACTTGAGATTCAAATTTATCCATGCCAGATTAAGCCCGAATGAAGATCTCAAGGACGATACCCTCAATACCCGCAGGAATCTCTCAGCTCACCGTGTTGAGTTTGATTTAACTTCCAATTTTGAGTTCGCATTTAATGAATTTGTTGTCTACGCCCACAGAGATTTTGAACTGGGATATTTGAACCCTGTAAATTTTCTTTTCGCTGAGGAGCAAACTCAAGGAGATCTTGACAATAAACTCATGGCTATTGACTTCAAGTGGAGGATCAAACCAGGGGTGACCACCTACGGGACATGGTTCTTTGACGAATTAGATTTTTGGAAACTTTTCAGTGGTTGGTGGGGCAATAAGTTTGTCTTCCAACTGGGAGCAACATATTATCCAAAACAGAATCTACCTTCTCTTAATATTGAATATACTGCTGCTCGTCCCTGGACGTACTCGCACCTTCATCCTGTTAACAGTTTCGCATCGGCTGGGAGAATCCTGGGCCTTAAAAGTGGACCAAACACCAAGTCGCTCAGAATAGCAGCAGAATGGCAAGTAACTAAAGACCTCTTTGTATCCGCCCAGAAATCCTTTATCCAACGTGGAGATGATCCTGGATCAAATGTTCTCGCGAGTTATAGCGAAAGAGGTGATTTTGAGAGTGAGGATGATAATTTTCTGCTAGGTGAGATCTTGTCTGACGCTCAGACAGAGTTTAGGCTAAGTTATAATTACATGGAAAATGTATTTTTATTTACTCATTGGAAAGGTAGCCAATACATTGACATTGGCTTAGATTTAGATTTCTGATAAGAGATCAAGTTTATGCCTGGTTATCGGATTACTCGAAATCATCTAAGATACTTATAGCCAGCCTCACGGATAATTCGCGGTGTTAGCCGGAAAATCAAAGCCAGAACCTTCAAAATATTCAGTCGTGGGGACCAGGTCCGAACAACATATCGAGCACGAATTTGACGCATCACAGCATCAACCTTGCTACGTTTGGATAACATGTTATCTGTTCGGAAATATAACAGTGGGGTGGGAATATTCGCAATCTTAGCTCCATTATTAATTGCTCTTCCCCAGAGTTCTAAATCCTGATCGGTAAGAAACACTTCGTTGTAATACCCCAGTTTGCGGATGAACTCAACCCTATACATTACAGTTGGATGGATAAATGGATTTCGATAGTGAACCCATTCCTGCATTTTTTGTGGATCAGTAGGCATTTTTTTGAGACGTTTTTTCGAAAGTCCTTCTTGGGAGCCAAACTCCCAGGCCCACGCTCCAACAATATCGATCTCCGGATGTTCTCTCAGGAAACTGATTTGAGTGAATAGTCTATCCCTTACAGATATATCATCTGAATCCATACGTGCGTAGTATGTTGTCCTCGTGTGTCTCAAACTCACATTTAGAGCTGCCGCCAAGCCTGACTTTTCTACAAGCAAATGCTCAATGTTTTGATGCTCAGCCATAAACGATTTTAGTAACTCATCTACTTCTTCTGAAATGTCACCATTTTGGACTAAGTGAATTATGTCTGCTTTAAGAGTTTGAGAAATAATTGACTCAATGGCTTCCTTCAGATCAGAAACCAAAGTTTTAGAATGGAAAGGTATTCCAACCGTTAAAGAGGTATCAATCATATTTAATATTCAGAATGCTTTCAATGCTTAGGATTTTGATTGTACGAATCCCTTCGTTCGAAGTGTCAATCACAAGCTTTCTACCATCATGATTCCATCTTGGATGGAGGTCACACCTGTTCTGTTCTCGAAAATAGAATGGACTTCGAAATTTTCCAATTGGAATAACTTCCATTGTTTTTGGTTGATAGAGTAGAAGATGCTGATATCGTCTTGAGTCGGGATATGTATCAATCGCTAGCCATCCATTCTCTTGGGAATATGTGGGATGACCGTCTCCATATGTTTGGAGTTTTTCATGCTCCACAATTGATACTTTTGCATGACCAAGAGATATCGAAATAAATTTTGCGCGTCCGGAGTGTTTACCATATGCAAATAGTGTATCATCATTTAACCAGGTATAGTGGGAAATCATCCCTTCATCCAATAACACGCGGATAGCGCCACCACCTGAATCCCCTAGCAATAAACGAGATTTGCGATGACCTCTTTCTGGATACCATCTATGCACAAAGGCAACTCCTCTACCTGAAGGGCTTATGGCGATGTGATTAATTTCGCTATTTTCCACTGACATAGAAGAGTGGTTCTCAAAAGAAGCAATAGTTCTCAGGCTATAGAGATTCTCCATATCACCTGTCTTGAGTACCGTTTTTTGGATACCAATCACATCTACAATGGTATCTTCCCTGTTCGTATGCCCTGACTCGGAAAAGTATGAGTAGCCATATTCGCTATTTAGCCTGGAGATAACTTGGTAATCAACGTGGTACAGGTTTTCTCCACTGGGATCAATGCTCTGAAAAAGATTTGGGTAATGTGTTGCCCCTCCCATTTCCAAATCATGAACCACTGTGATGGGGTTATTTCCAGTGTCCAAATTATTATAGCAAATCTTTTTTGATTCATGCGATAACCATTGAGCGCGTGAACCCTGTTGGTAATTCCATAGACTTGTAGCTACAGAAAATTCTATTTTTTGCGTTTCTAAGTTGAAGACTATGACTTCACACTGATCATGGCTAACTCTGTGTGCAAGCAACTTATTACCGCTCGCATTTAAAGGGTTCGAATCGAAGTAACCAAAAAAGATTTCTGAATCCCCAATCCCAACTCGCTCAATTTGCACGCCGTTGGCCATTATATAAGATGACGAATAATATGAGGATAACGATGCGAGCCAATAATAGAGATTTTTCAACCTCCGCTTTATCCAAGGTGATGAATCCAAGAAATTGGACAAGACACGAAGAGACACTCTTAACCCCAACCACTCAATAATCTGTTCATAACCTTACGAAAAAAGTACCAAATAGCGTTGGAATGAAAGAGATATCTCAATTTTACCCTTAAGGCTACTCCTCGAAATAGAATGATAGAGAGGCTAGATTTATTATACCTTAGAATCTCAAGCGCAGAAAGATTCTCATAATGACGTCTCTGCTGTGCAGAAAGCTCGAATCTATATTTTTCTAAGAAGACGCCATAAACAATAAATCTTTTGTGCATACTCTCCGTTTTATTTTTAAAGCTGCCTAATTTTTTTGAATCATTTCCTGCGTGAATTCGATAATGATAAAAGGCATAAGAAGAATGAAACACCTCCTCAGAAAAACACTTAATCACCTCGGAAGACCACTGGTCTTCATTTCCAAGGAAAGCTGGGATTGGAAATATTTTTTCTGCAAGATCTCTGGTCATCATCATCGCACCACCTGAGAAAGCGCCCTTTTCAGGACTCTTTGGCGTAATAGTGCCATCAAATCGCTTGTCTGTTGAAATCATTTTAATTTTACATAAACTTGCTGAATTCTTCTTCCCTCCAAGAGGAGCTCTTCGTCGGCTAAGATTATTGGAAGGAAGCTCATCGTCTCCACCGAGGAAACAGATGAATTGCCCGGTAGATTCTTCAAATGCAGTGTTAAAGGCTACAACCTTACCTCTATTTTTCTCAAATGATATTAGCTTAATGCTTCCCTCAAATCGTCGTGCAATTTTTGCAGTGTTATCTGATGAACCATCATCTACAACTATAATTTCAGTTTCCACATCTTCCTGGTTTAATACTGATTTAATGGCAAGTTCCAGGAACGCTTCTTCATTATATGCTGCAATGAGGACACTAATAATTTTATTCATTGGATATGTATTTCTTTAGGTTGCTTATAGGTAGAATATAGGTCTCTAAGTTTTGCGACAATCACTTTACTTGAATATTTCTCACACACAAAATCGTGCATGGCTATTCGGTCAAATCGGGTGCTAAATAATTTCTCAAGAGCTTCAGCCAATGCTTGAGCGTTGCGGTCCACATTGAATCCGGAAAAACCATCAATAATAAATTCCTTAGGTGCCTCAGAAGTTGAGATCACAGGAATTCCACAGGAAATCGCCTCAAGCATAGTAATACCAAAGGTTTCATGTCTGCTGGCTGACACTAGAACTGATGATTGCTGATAAAATATTGGAATCTGATTGTTGGGAATATGACTAATAAATTGGACACGGTTCTCGAGTTGCATGACTTTCGCTTGCTGGACAAGATTCTTGTCTTCCTTTCCCGAACCGATGATTTTCACATTTGCATTGATACCCGATTCACAGAGGAGCTGTAATGCCTCCAAGATCAGATGCATGCCTTTGTCTTGTTTCAAAGTCCCGACGCTTAAAATTCGTAGAGACTTATCCTCGTTCGAAATTGGTTCTACCGAAAATGATTCTGGCTCTATATAATTTGGGATTGCATGAAATTTGAATCCATAATTCCTGTCCAAAAAGTTAGCGTAGTATTTGCTTACAGCGATATTGTAGTTACTGACTGTGTAGAGTTTGTTTAGAAGCTTGAGTTCATAATTGGTAAGATTAGATTTTTCCAACAGCTTAGTGAAGTGCTCCGTTACAACAATTGGTATTGAATATCGCTTGTTGATGAATAGCGCGAGCAGCCCTTGATTAAAGGTGTGTACATGAATTAGATCTGGCAAGCCCTGTCTCGCTTTCTCAATTTGGAATAAAATCAGACCCAATAGATAACTAATGATCAGATTAATACTGACGAAATAAGGAATATTTATCGAGAATATCAATCGTTCATGAATGATAGTGGATTTTTTGAACTTTTTTTTGTCTCTAAATACATATTTCAGCATGTGCAGGAATGATACTGGAACGCCCCCCAAAACAGTTATTTCAATTTCACTTGAGGCAATCTGTTCAGCTTGATTTTTAATAAATATTCCCGCACCCGGGTTGTATTTATTGGGGTACCAACTTGGAAGAATCATCAATTTCATCGCTTCCTCCGACGTAGCAAGTGTAGTATAGACGCATCATAAAATATTATTTGAGCAGAATGAAAGACAACCATGACCAATATCCCAACAATAAGATCATCGATCATAAATCCATAGTAAATGGAACCAATTCTATAAACAATTTGAGATAAGGAAAAAATTAAAATTAATCTTTGGGCATTCAAAGTGAGAAGAGCTGTACTCGTTGATGAGCTAATAAACATCAGTAAGGCCATGGGACTAATTATTCGGATAATGGTTCCAGTCACAAGCCATTCTTGACCAAATAATGTGACCGCAATAAATTCTCCATAGATAGTGGCAATTGAAAATGGTATAATTCCGATTAAAGCCAATGTAAGCCAGGTTTTTAAAAGAACTGATGGAATCAGCACACCCTCTTTAATTTGGTCTGAGAAATTTTTAAAAAACACATGAGATATTGCATTACTAGCAGTAGCACTGGGTATAGAAACTGACTTCTGTGCGACAGAATAATAGCCTGAAAATGATTGACCGAATAGCGTACCTATCACTATAACCGGGATATTCATTGCAAGCACATCTAAGAACGAAGAAGGCCAATAATAAAGAACATATTTTTTATATTTCTTTATTACCCCCCAAACTGAGTTAAAGCCAACCCACAAAGACAGGTTCGAATAGCTGAAGATTTTTAAATATGAGGCACCAAGAACTAAAGCAATCAACCGGGAGAGCAATAGTAGTTTTTCACTGGAAGTGAAAAACTGTGGTAGCAGAATCTGGAGTGTTACAGTTAGGACCGAAATTATAACTCTCGAATTTGAGTTTTCATGGAATCTATTATAACTGGCATTCAAATAATAGTGAGTGTTGTTAAATAGAATTGCACCAGACATGGATAATAGAAAAACCGCTGTGGTCCAATCGACAGAAATTATTGTCGTTGCAGTTATACTCACAATACCCCAAAGTGCTGTGATGGCAATCAAAGATAGAGGTAGAAATAACAACTTTACAGCATCAACTAAAATGGGCCTATCTGTAATAGTTGCAGGAACAATCGCAGTCTCAAGTCTTGCACCAGCTGTTGTACCTATAATGTTAGCAACCGCCAGGTAAATTGCATAACCGCCAATATGTTCAACATCATAGATTCTTACGAGAGCGAGCATCCCGATCAAGGGGATTATCTGAGCCAGGCTAGTTCCCCTAAACATGACCAAAATATTTTTTAAATAGGAAGACACTACGAAATGAGTCTATTGTAATAGTTTTTTCGAATTACTACTTGAATCACATTCAAAACGATGAGCCAGAAAACGATGACAATCATATTTCTGAAATAGAATGAGAAAAATGACATAAATAGACTGAAGGAAATAATGATCGCACTAAATAAGGTTATATAGGTAGGTTTTGTTAGATATCTATACATCAGCCATTTTGCACCCGCCCCCCAAATAAGCGACAGCAGGAGTACCCCGGTAATGTTGAAATCCTCATACATGGCTTTGACAAAGGTGTAGGTATTAATATACCTCTTATGACCAATACGCGTGAAATCTTGGTGTATAGTGCGAACATCCTTGTCAGCCCATAGCCCTAGTCTAGCTGCCCATTTGTAAAAATCACGGAAGGTGGTTTGCCCATATGTATGTACGATAGGATCATTGGGATCACTAAGCCATACCTCAAAGCTACTCATGTTTCCAACAAAATATGAGTATAGTGACTCATAAAAATATTCATCTATATCATCGCGATTAAATGAACGGGCATGCACCACTACATAATTGAAAACAAACACGATGAGAAACAAGACTACAACAATCCTCACAATTTTTCGTCTTAATTTCATCATTTTTTTATCATCTAAGACGATAGATACAAAAATATTCGCAAGAACCCAGAGAATGAGACCCGTAATAAATGAGTATCTGCGCATAAAAACTAGAGAAACAACCAGGCTTACTAATATAGGCAAATATGCAATGAATTTATGTTTACCCCCTTTTGCAGCCAATGCACCTCCGAACATGTTGCTCAAAAGACCAATACTGATGAAAAACCCTGACAGCTTGTATAGAAGTGGGACACCTTCCACCTGATTCATTTGTATAGCAACTACGGTACCTCTCACAATCAAAGGATTTAGTATATACATCTGTACCCCACCCACGAGATCACTTATGACAAGAAGAGAGCCCAGTCCTCCAAGAAGGAAAATGATCATAGAAATGATGGTTACAATCCTGAGACTGTCACCATAGAAGTATGCTTTAAAGTGACTCAGGTCGCGTAATTGATCCTTCCCGTTCCCCTGCAATGCAAAACTCATAATCGCATAACCGATGATCACAGACAGAATGCCACCTATTAGAATTGAAAGTGCTTCAAAACCAATTTTCTCAAAGGGGTAAAGATTCAATGAGTTTAGGCCAAATACTGCTGCCCAAATGCCCATGAAAATGTATATCGGGCTATTCGAAATAAGAGTTTTGGTGAACATTAAATTTTGGAGGTAATTAACTCTTTATTTTCTCGTAAATAATCTCTGAATTGAAGTGTCAGAACAGATAATGAGCCGGAGAAAAACAGGATCATAATCAGTATAGACAATCGCTTGGGCTTTATTTTTCTGTCTGGCACTTGAGGTGGATCAAGCAAAAAGAGATTGACAGTATTCTTCATTTCCTCGATCTTGGCTTGTTCTAGCTGCAAAGCTAAAAATTCAGTTATTCGTGTATTTACAGTTACATCTCTGAATCTACGATAGTAGTCCATACTATTTTCTGGTAGATTTTCAAAGGATAGTATGAAACTCTCATTCCCACGTTTCATTTCTTTAATTTTTGCATCAACAATCTGAACCTCGATTTGTTTGCTTTTAATTTCTGGATAATCCGCACCTAAAGTTCGATTCAAAAATTCAAGTTCTATCTGTGCTTCAACTTTCATCATTTCCAATTCGCTTATTGACGCAATAGTAGCGGCAATTTGATCATCCAGTTTCAATATCCCTGATTCATATTGGTAACTCGAAAATGAAGTTTCACTTACAACCAATTCAGTCGCAGCTTTTTCATGAGCCTCCTCGATGTAAGTCCTGTACTTTGAAGCGGCATCTTGATTTAGTTCAAGAGTAATCTTTTGAAGTTCCTGATAAAAGGTTTCAACTATCTCTTTTGCTATCTGAGGTTCATTATCATACATAAATGAGATTGAAAAAGTACCATCTTCCCTATCATAAACGGCCAGATTTTCTCTAGTTGCTCTATAGGTCTCTTCCATTGTCTTTTTATCGTAGATTTCTTGTAGCTTGTACTTTTCTATGACAACATCCAGTACACGTTGTAGCTCAAGTATTCCCATATATTTTTGTACTTCGCTTCCACCTCCAAAACCAAGCGAAAATGGCATTACTTCAGAAATCATAGAGGCTAATCCTGCTCCTCCTGACTCTTCTTGGACAGAAACTATTGCAGTACTTTGGAAGGTCTGGTCCAAGGTGAGTAAATAAACAATTGCTAGAACTGCCACTGCTGAATTAAAGTATACCAGCGATTTCAGGTTTTTATAAATCAAGATACCAAAATCAAGAATTGGTGTTTCTTTCTGCATTATTTTTTCCATAAAATTCTCATATTATTTCATATTTAGTTAAGGGGGAAAGAAACTCTATTTAGTTGCAGATAAAAAGGTAAGGTAGATGGTTACGAATGCCGTAAGCATACCAAGAATACTCATGTCTCCGATATAAATATCTTTGCGAGTTCTTGGGATATAGATGACGTCTCCCCTGATCACTTTAGTATCCAGTCCTTTCTCAGTAGTTCCAATAGAATGACTTATAACCACGGCCCTAGGATTCCCATTTGGGGCGTTCCCACCCGCAAGAGCTACATAATCGGAGACTGAAAATCCTGGGAAATATGAGAATCCACCTGGATTCTGCACAAATCCAGTGACCATGACACCTCTCTCCCACATGAAATTAATTTCATCCTGAGCATGTAAAATAGTTTCCTGAAATTCTCCTGGTAAAATCACTATGTGATTGACTACGCCATCAACTGCCCTCGATAATGTGATGTTTTGCAAATCAGCATTATTCTGGAATGTCACCTGCCGGCGGATATACTTTTCCAGGGATTCTCCCGGAGCAATAATATCATATCCAGCACCTGCGATCGATCCTCTTATCACAATCCCATTTCTATTGATCTCTCCAAACGGAATTTGGATATGGTCTCCCTCAATAAGAGTGGGGTTGGCTTCCAGATCTCCATCTAATATATATTTATGATAATCTATTATACTTCGAGACCCATCCTTGTGAATGATTTTTGTGTCATATTCCATCGCAAGCTGATGAAAACCCCCGACCTGCTCAATCGCTTCATCGAGCCTCGTGAGAGGTGTCATCAACACGAATCCTGGCTCCATAACAGCTCCTGAGACCAAGACCCTAAAATACCTGGGCTTAATTAGAGCAAGGTATGTTTGAGCGCCCGGGAAGGCATGCTCTTGGACAAAAGATTGTACTGTTGAAATGCCTTCAGAAAGAGTCAAACCAGCCACGTGACAGACCCCTACTGCAGGAATGAATAAATCTCCAGTTGGAGTAATAGTAAGTGGAAAAGTGAGAACTTCACTTGTAAGTATATTCAAGCCTATTTCATCCCCAGGTCCAAGAATGTACGAGGTTGGATCGACAGGTTCTTCTAAGGCCATGGACTCAACGAGTGGGTTCAATGGCATCATAGGAGTTTCCTCTTCCTCCTGCCCAGGACTTACCAATCGGCCAAAACTCTGAGCCCCTATGTAAAGGGTCATAACAGATATTAATAATATTGTTTTTAATAGTCGCATTAACCGGCTCCAAGCTTAATTACAGTTCCATTTCCCATCCCAGCTGTAGCATTCCGTGTATCCACGATAAGTTTCGAATTCTCCACAATAGCCTTGATATCATACTCGGAGTGGTTGGTTGTGATAACTACACAGTCATATTCACTCAGCTTATCCATTTCCAGATCAATGGTAGATTCCATCCTCGAATCGAACTTGATCTCGTCAACATAGGGATCGTGAAAGCTGACCCTGGCCCCCTTGGCTTCCAGAAGTGCGTATACATCCAATGCAGGAGATTCTCTCACATCATCAATATCAGGTTTATATGCCATACCCAAGAGCAGGATGTTAGACCCATTAATACTTTTTGACATCCCATTTAATCCATCAGATACCAGATCAACAACATACTCAGGCATGGAGGCATTGATCTCACTGGCCAATTCAATAAAGCGAGCCTTGTAGTCAAGGGTTCTCATCTTCCAGGAGAGGTAGTGAGGATCTATGGGGATACAGTGACCACCCAATCCAGGACCAGGTGTAAACTTCATAAAGCCGAATGGCTTAGTAGCAGCAGCATCAATCACTTCCCAGACATTGACACCCAGCTTAGCACACATAATGGCCATTTCATTGGCCAGACCAATATTGATGCTTCGGAAGGTGTTCTCAAGGAGCTTGGTGAGTTCAGCAGCTTCTGGTGAGGAGACAGGGATAAGCTTATCCATAACATGAGCATAGACAGCCATACCCAGCTTTAAACAGTTCTCAGTAACACCACCAATGACCTTAGGTGTATTGGTCGTATGAAAAACCGGGTTACCTGGATCAACACGCTCAGGTGAGAAGAGGAGAAACACATCTGTACCGACTTTTAATCCTGAGGCTTCAATGGCAGGCTGCAGAAGTTCACGGGTTGTACCGGGGTAGGTTGTACTCTCCAGTACGATGATGAGATCTTTGTGGACATACCTAATCAATTCTTTATTCACATCCAGGATATAGGTGATATCAGGATCTTTAGTCTTACTCAAGGGGGTTGGAACTGCTATACAGATTGCATCGATGTGTTTGATACTTGAGAAGTCTGTTGTGGCTGTGAAGGTACCAGCATCAACCAGGGCTTTGAGCTCAGCATCATTCACATCCTGGATGTAGTTATCACCAGCATTCAGCTGATCCACCCTGGCCTGGTTCACATCAATACCAATGGTACGGATGCCAGCTTTACCAAATTCAACAGCTAGAGGCAGACCTACATAACCCAGTCCTACAATACCTACTGTGATTTCCTTGTTCTCTATTCGCTTTAATAAATTTTCCAATATTTCATCCATCCAAAATTGTGAACTCTTTAATAGTTATATGTTACTACGACCTACATTCTTGTAGTTATAGCCAAATTCTTTTAACTGATCGATACTCAAAATATTTCGAGCATCAACAATATTTGGAGCTCTGAGATGTGTTTTCAATTCCTTTAGTCCAAGTCCCCTCAGTTCATTCCACTCAGTCAGGATAATCACGAGATCAGCATCCTGTACTGTCTCGATAACGGTCTGGCGTGTATCCAAATCGGGAAGGAAAAACTTCTTCATATTATCAGAAGCAATAGGATCATAGGCTTTCACTCTTGCTCCTGCATCTTCCAGACCCTGGATAATCTCTAGCGCAGGTGTATCTCGGACATCGTCCGTATTTGCCTTGAAAGCCAGACCAAGAATTGCCACAGTTTTGCCACTCATGTCAGGTAGGAGTTCTTGAGCCTTTGCTAATATGACATTTCTCTGATTCTTGTTGGCTCCAATGGCAGCCTTAACCACCTTGAAATCGACACCGTGCTGTTCACCCGTATAAACTAGAGCCTCTGTGTCCTTTGGGAAACAACTCCCACCATAGCCTGGTCCCGGATGAAGGAATTTTGAACTGATACGACCATCAAGACCCATGGCTCTGGCTATAGTATGGACATCTGCCCCAACTTTATCAGCCAGATTGGCCATTTCATTTATAAAAGATATTTTCACTGCTAGAAAGGCGTTAGAAGCATATTTGATCATCTCTGATGAAGGGACGTTGGTAATTACCATGGGAGTTTCATTGATAAAGAGTGAGCGATAGACTTGCTTCATCATATCAGCAGCTCTTTCACTATTCACACCCAGAACCACTCTGTCAGGCAATAGAAAATCTTTGACTGCGGAACCCTCCCTCAAAAACTCAGGATTGGAAACCACATCAAATTCATAATCAGATTCCTTTTCTTGGGTAATCAAGGCTTCCAGTCGGGCACCTGTGCCTACTGGTACTGTAGATTTCGTACAAATAATTTTATAGCTGTTCAGGTTTTTTGCTATGGTTGTTGCAACCGCTTCCACAGCCTTAAGATCTGCTTCCCCGTTGTCACCCATAGGTGTACCCACAGCTATGAAAATGACTTCTGCATTCCTGACTGAGGTTTCAACATCCGCGCTGAATATAAGTCGGCCAGCTTTAACGTTACGATCAACCAATTCTTTAAGACCAGGTTCATAGATAGGAATTCCACCTGCTTGAAGCATATCGATCTTACTTTTATCGATATCTGCACAAATTACAGAATTACCAAAATCTGCCATTCCAGCCCCGCTGACGAGACCCACATAACCTGTTCCAATAACACAAATATTTCTCATTTAATCCCCAAAAAATTATCCTTCTTAAAAAAGCACAGCAATATAGACGGCTTGCCATAGGGCAGAAAGTTATTTCCCTATAAGAGGCCGTTTCTACGTCGCCAGATCCATTCAAAAGTCAATAACAGGAGCAATGCTGCAAAGATGAAAGGTGAGCGCACACCCTTATACTGATAGGAAGACTCTCTTTGAATCATTTCGACCGGTATATTGGGTAATTCATCCTCCCCGATTTGGATAACCTGCCCCCCACTTCGTAATGCCAGACGTGAGAGGAAAACCTCATCCACACCCCTACTCTGATCTTCTCCATTAAAGCTCATCAAGTAAATCCTACTCGTATCTCTACCCCATAGTTCCCCAAACCTATATGCTTCAGCGATGACCATCATCTCTCCAGGATGCTTGGTGTCAAGCTCTGTCTGATAAATTCCATGCTCATCACGAGAAAGATTCAAGGATGTTTGCCTTCCGTCCTCGTCTTCCTGCCACGCTCTCAATTCAGCTGCCTTAATAATTCGATTATCCAGATCCTTTATGGTCACATCGGTTTTGATATATGCCCCGGTTCCAGCTGTTTCAACAGGGATATCAATCTGGACAGGATTAAAAGATGCTATTTCCTCCAAATAAATGAGGAGGTAATCCCACAGTATCTCAAAAGAAGGCTTTGACTGAGGATGGAAAAACCATTTCCAAAATCCACTACCTGAAAAAATTGCTCGAGGGGGCTGATCACTAATACTTAGTACAGACGTTGCTGATGAACCAAAACCAGTCATAAGCAGTTGGTCTCCCTCAGTAGTGATACCATAGGCTGGCACATCAACTGGCGCATACTCCATGAGATCTCCTGAAGTAAACCTTTGCCCCATTAACCCCAAGTAAAAAGCATGTTCCTTGGAAGATTCGCTCCAAAAACTTGTCTGAGGACCTGTGGTACCATTCGCACTAAGCCCCTTCACTCCAAGCCATTCAATCCATTTGGGAGGTAATTTCTCAATTCCATCATAAAACAGAATCGTAGGGATTGTGGAAAAAGCAATATTGTCCCATGTGGTTTGGGAAATTGCTTCAAGGGCTTGCCCACCTGGATGATTGAGGACAATCAAATCTAGTTTCTCAGGATTTATATTTATTTGAAATTGGGCCCCCGTTCTCTGGGTACCTTGAACAATGTGAACCTGGAAAGTTGAGTCAGAAAAACTTTGGACCAAAAATTTATGCAGTTCGTTGATTCTCTCACTTATGATTAACACGTTTTTCTTGGTCTTGTCCTGTATTATTTCAAGTAATTGTTCCGTAAGGAAGTCTCCACCTTCCATAAACACTCTTATTTTGACTAATGTGGCAGTATTGTTTGTCGCTCGGAATGTCAATTTTATATCCTGAAAGCCCTGGTTGAGCTGAATAATTTCTTCACTCAGTATTTGATCCAATTCCGTTAAAATTTGAACGGTAGCCTGTCGTCCAAAAAGACCATCCTGTTGCAATTTCCCCTGAATTAGAATTTCTCCATCGGAACCTGCACTAACCAAATAGCTTCCATCAATTAGTTTTAAGGAGGTGTTTGATTTTGGTTTAAGAGGATAAACCACATTTACATCAAGTGTTTTTGACCACGCTACATCCAGAGGAGATCGTCCCCCATTCAAGTGACCGTCTGAAAATAGAAAAACAGCGGAGTAAATATCACTCATCTCTGGACCATTTGCAGTGAGTGGGTTCCAGTTAAAAATACTTGCATTATCTTCGAAAGAAAACTTGCCAGAGCTGATCCCCTGCCCATTCATCGTCCAGATATCAACAGTGGCATTTGTCTCGAGCTTCCCAATGGTTTGTTTGATGGAATTTTGGAGTTCTTCATTATTGCCTTCCCAAGCCTTACCCATACTGCTTGACTGGTCTACAACAACTGCGAGTCGCTTTGGGATTGAGTACTGTCGGAAAAGCGAAAGTTGGGGTCCAAAAAGCAAAAGGAGAAGTACAAGCAAAGCAAGAATCCGTACAGCTGGGATAATCCAGCTCAGCCAATAGTCGAAGCGCGATGAACTGTTTTTCCTCGGTTTGTTCATTAAAAAGGCAAAAACACTGCCCAATATCAAGATAAGCAGGAAGAGATATCCGTCACCGCTGAAATCGGCTTCGAATGAAAAACCAAATGGAAGGTTCATTTAGCCGCCAAAACTGAGTTTTAAATTGGGAACGGCTGCAATATCCAATGGATCAGATCCCTGGTTACCTGCTTTCCAATAGCCCATATAGGCAATCATGGCAGCATTGTCTGTACAATAACGCATATCAGGTTGGTGAAGTATTTTTTTCTGTTCTTTAGCTAGCTCCACCATCCTCTCCCTCAGTCTTGAGTTGGCAGCGACACCCCCAGCTAGGACTATCCGATCATGACCTAAATCCCTTGCAGCTTGCATAGTCTGCTTTGATAGTACGTCAACTACAGCCTCTTGAAAGCTAGCCGCAATATCAGGTAAATGGAGTTTGATAAACTCTGATTCTTGCTTCGAAATGTATTGAAGCACATTCGTTTTAAGTCCGGAAAAGGAAAAATCATAACTGCCCTTAAATGAGCTTCTGGGAAAATGATGGAAACTTGGATTACCCCGTTTACTCATCTTATCGATAAGTGGTCCTCCAGGATAGCCGATACCCAGCAGTCTGGCTACCTTGTCGAAGGCTTCTCCTGCAGCATCATCGCGGGTCTGGCCTATTAACGTGTAGTCTCTGGCGTTCTCTACATGAATCAGTTGAGTATGGCCCCCCGATACCAACAAGCATAAGAAGGGAGTAGGTAAGGTCTCTTGTCCAATAAAATTTGCAAAGATATGACCCTCAATATGATTGATCCCATACAGGGGGATATCTAATCCCAATGCAAGCCCCTTGGCATAACTTAGACCAACCAATAATGATCCAGCCAGACCTGGCCCTTGAGTTACTGCAATTCCCTCGACGTCCGATAAGGACATATCCGCCTGTTCAAGGACTCCACGAACGACTGGACCCAGCAACTTATTGTGTTCTCGAGAAGCATATTCAGGAACTACCCCTCCATAGCTGGTATGGACAAGCTGAGTTGCTGTAATATGGTGAATCATTTCAGGTCCGCGAAAAAGAGC
>JABMQQ010000162.1 GCA_013202495.1 Fidelibacterota bacterium
GAGTATGAACATGGATATCCTTTTCAAACTTTTGAGAGTTTCTCTATTGGATACCGAATGAGATTTGGCCGGAATAATCCAAATTATCTGTTTACAGATATCCAAGCTGGCAACATAATTGGTGGTGCTGGGGTTGGAGTAGCGTTTTATAAGCAACGATTTGGGGAGTGGCAAAAAGCACCTCGCATAAGTCTATTTGGTGGAATTATGTTATGGGGAACATATGACATTGTTTTTGATCCTACGATTAACCCAGATTTAGGGTTGAATATCATGTTCGCACTACCAGATTGGTCAAGGAAATGAATGAAATCACTCACATAACAAGCCTGTCGGAAAAGGCCTAAACTAATTCAGAATAAATGAAGAGCATACTTGTCGGTAATGGGCGGACACGTTGGAAGTTGCTGTGAGTTGGCTGGGTGGTTACCTAGATTTCAAACTCTATGGCTTAAATGGGACACCACTGTCGCCCCTATAACTAAACAACTAAAATTAGCCATAGCATGACAAGGCTATTTTAAATCATCGTCTTATATTGCCTCCTGGGAAGCCGTATATTGCATTGGTGCGGTGATATGCCTCTATTAACTTCATACCGAATTAGTCCGAAATGTTTTGAAGACTTACAATTATTCATTACGATATAAAAATACCGAATGGGAGATAGCCTAAATTAAGGGGGTAGGATGGATATAAGTGACAAAACAAAACAAAAACTAATGAGTTTGGCCATTGAAAAACACCCAGGATCAATTTGTATAGCCAACTATAAAGGTGGTGTTGGAAAAACCACTATTACCACACTCTTAGGGTACTATTTGGCGAGTGAAGGAAAATCAGTTCTTCTAATAGATATTGATCCACAATGCAGTTTGTCTTTAGCAGCAGGGGTTGATCCCGGCAAGGTAGACAAAACAGATTTTACTATTTATCACTTGGTAACACCGAACAAATGGTCAAAAATATCAAAGGTAAAATTTGAGCAATATATTGATAAGGTCCCTGATATTCATGCACCCTCAAGCTTGAAAATGATAAAAGGTTCGTTCGATGTGGATGAGTTGGACAAATTGATTATTCAGGAAATTGTGAGGAAGCCTAACGCAGACGAAGCACTATATTTTTACTGTAAAAATATGTTGAATGCCTTTAGCGATTTTGACTATGTGCTGATCGACTGTCCACCTAATAAAATGTATCTTACCCAAGCGATGCTAAGAGCAAGCTCATACTATTTGACGGTAACTATCCCTGATAGAATATCAGTTTATGGTATGCCGAGGCTGCTCAAATGGGTTAAAGAGATTCCAAGACATGAAAAGCCCAAACTGCTAGGCTGTGTTTTGAATGCAGTAAATCGCTCCGGCGGCAACGAGTACGGTACAGTCAACCAACAACAGGCTACCGGCGAGTTGTATCGATCAATTAGAGATCACCTTGATAAAGAGGAAATGGCCCTGATTGAGGACAAGCCTGTTTTAGCCCATATACCTAGGCTTGATGTCATTTCAAGATTTTTAAGTCAAGGAGCTGAAAAATCAGCTTGGTATGAGCTAAAACAGTCCTCCTCTGGGCAGGCATCAGTCAATTTAGTCATGTTAAATTTCATACACCTGCTTAAGGATAGGATAGAAAAATATGCCAAAAGTTGAAATCTTTTTAGCTCCGGGGGAAAGTATACCTGATGAGTTTGCCAAGATTCTAAATAAGAGGTTTGACCAACGTACTCACGAAAAGTTAAAGAGATTTGGAGGGCGAGTACTACTCTCAGTGACTGCTCCCTACATTGATCGAAAAAATCAGGATGACGGTCTCATAATAGATAGTGCATTCCTTTCTGGCTTATCGGGATCTCCAGAAGAAGCAGATGAGATGGTACAGATGTTAACATTGAAACAGGTTCGAGAGTTAGCGTTGCTAGTAGATTTTCCAATTTCTTCAAATGCTAAAGTTGGAGATGCGAAAAAGGCGCTCCTTACATTTCTATTTTCAGAGGATACTTGGAAGAAAATCGCCAGGTAAAATTGAGTTGTAATTAATACAGTGCCCGGCAACTATCTAGAATAACTAATCGCGAATAGTATGCCGCTTCTACGAACTCTCCAATTTGGATCCGACAACTAGAATGCAATAAACACAATTATGAGTACATGAATATGACAAGGACTTTGAAAATTCCAGACTTGATATTTTCTAATTGGTATACGTGGGATGACAGAAAATCAATTAAAAATTCCGAATACCCTGGAATTTACATGATGGCTATCAGCAGCAAGAATTTGGTTGGTCATCAGCCCCTCTATGAGGATGTATCCTACATAGGTATGACCAACGCGTATAAAGGTCTTCAAGGAAGATGGTATCAATTCTACCAATCTATTCGAGGTAAATCTGGACATAGCGGTGGGAATACAGTTTATGATAAGCTGGGTCACTATGATACTTGGACTGAGATTCTGTATGTTTGTGCTCTACCTGTAATTTGTAATCCAGTTTATCCCTCTGCACAAGATTTTATCAAAATGGGAATCGTCGCTTTCCTTGAGTATGATGCTTTTGCTGCATTCATGAAAGCTGTTCCTGAACAGAAGAAGCCCAGGTTTAACACTAAATGATCAACTACCCATAATTTTCATGCGCTCTCATGTCTATCTCATATGAAATTATCGGCTCTGCCCTAAGCTTCCTCGGTACAAAGCGAAACCTCCCTAATTGGCTTGAATCATTATCCTTCTGCAGGGTGGAACGAGAAATGGAAGATCATTCTGGAAAGGGTGATGCTGATCATCTATTCCTGTACGATTTATTTAATAAAATGCTCCACCGAGGTCATGTAACAATTCCCTCATTTTCTATTGAACACTTGATCGTGCAAAAGTACGGGCAAGATTTGAATTTGCAGCTTAATCAGGAATATAAGTCAAGCGTAGCCTACCAAAATGATGACGGAATTCTGGAATTATTTGATGACTTTTGTGATCTCCTAGAGCCTTGGGTTGGTGTGTCTAGTGAAATTGAATTTGACCCAAACCATCCAGAAAATGAGAGACACTTTTTTGACAATATCATTTCACGGTTTGGACGCAAGATTGCGAATTGTGTTTATCCTCAGGCTCGAATTGATACCATTCTGGATCCAGCCCTAGGTAAATCCTTTCTGGATCAAAGAGTTGATTTTTTGTTTTCATTCCCTCACGGAAAATCTTTCATCGTTGAGCCTGGGGATCATGACACGCTTGAGCAACAAAGTCTTGACAGTTCACGAGACAATGCTTTCCGAAAAGCCTCGATTGATACACTAAGAATTGAAAACAGCGAAATCGATAATGTAACGGTGCTGGATAACATTAGTGAGATGATTGAGAGGCTAGGAGCAGAGAAGTACCTTGAGGAAATTGCCGAGAACAAAGAAGCGCTGTCCCTAAAATATTTGTTCCTACTACCAACCTTGATAGCACGAGGGGAGAGTATACTCGCAGATATCTTCCTGCGTCATGGATGGCTAGGGAGAGAGCAGGTAGTGATAAATGTCCTCGAGCGTGATCTTCATGTCTCTGAATTTTTATTCTTCAGTTTTCTGGACCATTTGAAGCGCTTCACCTTCTTGTATGGGCTTGATGTTCAGATACCCAACATAAGAGTGAATGTATGTAGAAATATTGAGTATGGACTTAACGAAGATCCACGCCTCAATACGGTTCTGAAGGAAGAGGGTGTTGAGGTTAATAATATTTCTGAGCAAGATATGAGTGAATGTGATCTGACTTTAGACCTGGCCATCCTTTCAATTCACCATGCAAAGAATACGTCCAAATCCTCAACTAATACAATTACAGTTCGTAATTCCTTCGCGCACAATAGGAACACAGAATTACGATATTTAAGTATGCCTCGACCACTTCCTGAAAGAGAGGCACATTCTAACAAGTATGTCCTCGAGACCTTTCTACAGGAATTGTTTCGGAAGTACTCATTCAGGAGCGGGCAACTGCCAATTGTCCAAAGAGTTCTGAGTCAGAAGCCTACCATCGGTTTGCTTCCTACTAGTGCTGGTAAATCTATCTGCTTTCAACTATCAGCGATGCTAACACCGGGGACTACGATTGTAGTGGATCCTATTGTTGCCCTTATGCAGGATCAAGTACAGGGGCTCCAGGAGCAGTATTTAATTTCAAATGTGTTCGCTTGGCATGCTGCGGCACGAGTAAAAGATGACGACGTCGGTAAAATATTGTTGTCCAACACCATGCTCTTTATGTCTCCCGAGCGTTTACTTCGGCCAGGGTTTCGTTCTGCAATGCGTTCATTGAGCGCTTCTGATATATACATTAACTATGCTGTGATTGACGAGGCGCACTGTGTCTCTATGTGGGGGCATGATTTTCGACCATCCTACTTGAGTTTGGACAGGAATTTTAAGAGGTTGTGCACATTCCATGGTCATGAACCTGTTACAGTCGCACTCACAGGTACAGCTTCACAACTGGTACTTATCGATCTAAAACGAGAGCTAAACATAAATGACATGGATTCAATAATCCGTCCCAAGACCTTCGACAGACCAGAATTGACATTCAATTTAGTGGAGTGCAGAAACGACGAGAAAGAAGATGTGTTGTCCACAGTGCTTGGAACCATTTCAAATCGTTTAGGGTTATCTGATATCCGCGAAGACGGATATGGGATTATATTCTCGTATACACCAAATGAGATGTGGAAGCTTTTTGGTCAGTACTCTGGCCAGGATAGTGCCCATGTCCTGAGTGTTATTTCTGACCATAGATTCGATAGTGTCAAATATGGTGCGTATTCTGGGAGTCCCCCCAAATCATCCGGTATTAGTACCGAAGATTGGACGAAGTATAAAAATTTAACTCTACAGGCGTTTAAGCAGGGGCATATCAATATGCTCTTTGGAAATACTGCCATCGGGGTTGGGATTGATAATGAGAAACTCAACTATGTTGTCAATTACCGAATGCCTCAATCAATTGAAGCCTATTATCAACAAAGCGGAAGAGCAGGACGAAACAAACAGCCATCAGAGTGTTACCTCATCTACTCAGATGACCACAAAGAGGATACTCAGAAATGGGTAAATGGTGACCTGGAAAAAATGCCCAAGCGTTGGGACGATCTTGGAACTGTTTCCTTTTTTCACCAAAATAATTTTCCTGGAAAAGATGTTGACCGAACAGGGGCTTTACAGGTCGCGTCAGGTATATTTAGGAATTCTGTTGAGAATGGTAATGTGCTCTTAAAGTATATAGATGATCGCACTGAGAGATATATCTCCTTCTGGCAAATGCTTGGTGTTATTGAGGATTACCAAGTATCTGGAATTGGGCGTAATACTACATATCACCTTAAAAGAGACCCAAAGATAGAAGACTTTCTCAATGATAATGATATGACAAAGCTTGAGGTACACTTGATTAATAGCCTGCAAGCGTATCTGTCCAGATATCGACCAGTAAGCGTTCGTGCCCTAAAGGAACAAATTGAGAAGCGGAAAGAGAAATCCTTGAGTCATAAAGTACTCGGCCATTTGATAGATTTCATATACGACCAGATTGGTTATCAACGGCGAGAGGGGATCAGGACCATGGTGGAGTTCTGCAATCAGGAAGATTCTTCAGCGGAAGCTCTACGGAGAACCATTAAGGCATATTTTGATTATTCAGAAAAGTTTTCGTCCGAAATCGGTGATATGGCTGATGTTACACCAGAAATCACAAAGGTGTTAGCAATACTGAAGAGGGTAGAGGGCTTCAATGATGTGGAGCATCTCTATTGGGAGACCCGACGTCTGCTTGATGAACGGTATAGAATCGATTGGGCACTTATAAATCTTTATTCAATGTTCTATCGTGAGAGGGGAATTTCTGAAGCAGGCATGAGGCTGTTCGAGCGGATACTCGAGTCTTTTGACACCGATGAATACAAAACTCTAGATAAAAACGACTTTTTCACCCAGTATTTTTCATTCATTTCAAATTTGGATAGCCTGTATGGTGAGAATATCAGCTTAGGAATACTGGAGATGATATGTGAAAATCTATTCTCAAGTAACGGCATAGACAGTCTCTCATTTATTAGAGATCTCGCTATCCCCACTAAGACGAAAAATCATTTGAGACTGTTAATTACAAATAATCAATTAAGGAGTCTATTGGATGTCACGAGATACTCAAGAGTTGTTGGCTGAATGTGAATCAGCTGCACAAGAATTGGTCGCTGAGATTGACAAGTATAAGCAATCAGTGGCCTACAATAAAGCTGTTGCAAAATCGTTGGACGGAATTGGTGTATCACTAGAAAATGTGTTGGAAAAGATTGCGCCGTATTCCGAGCAAAAAATGGATTTACATGTACTAGTAACGCAAATAGGATTGGGCTTGAACGCATTACTATTATTGCTCATTCTAATTTTCAAATAATGCAGCGTTGGGTCATATGAAATCAAACACGAGGGGGGAGAAGATTGCGCTATCAAAATGAGCGGATGAGAGCAATGCTTGTTATCGTTGAGCAAAGCTGGGCAACGGAAATGACACTTTTCACATTAAGCAGCTCAAAGAGTATGGAAAAATTTGTTCTTAAAGAACTTAATACAACACCAAAACAGCTGTCCGTGAAAAGAGTCATGATATGTAGGAGAGCTGCAAAACAGTACGGAATAAAAGACTTTTATGACGAAGAGGAGTTGATTTTTCATGATCCGAACTTGGAATCAAAATTTTTGTTACCCAGTGGAGCATGGCTAGAGACAACTAAACACTTCTGTGCAGATAGTACTTTTCGGGTTGATTGTCCAGAAGACTCAACACTTGATGAGATGTTTACAAAAATTAAGGAGATGTTCCCTAAGACATTCGAACAGTCAGAAGATTCAAACAACGATGACGAGGTCGACACACCTGATACAGACGATGAACCGTTACCATTCTGATTAGGGAATCCGGTCTGTCTCCGACATGAAAAAATAACTTAGCCTTTGTTTAGCACAGTAGTAACCCAAACCCGACTAACACCAAGCTGACGAGCCAGCTCGGCTCGAGTCCAATGATTCTCATCCAAAAGCCTCAAATATTCAGTCTTCCTGTCCGTAACTGGAAAATCCGGAAACATTCGGACACCGATTCCGGAAAGTGTCGGACACTTTCGGGGGTATGACCGGAATAATATTTAAAAACCCCTTGGCGACTGAACCCCGCTAAAAGCGGAGGAAGCATAGTTGCCAGACTCCTGTTCAGGGTGAACATGTCCTCTTTTAACGAAGAGGATATACATGCGCAGAAAACACCTTAGGAACAGCCCTCCTCACAGGTGGGCAGGGAGGACACCTCCGCAAGATAATCGAGCTGCATGAGCTGACACTGGAACAGATGAACTC
>JABMQQ010000014.1 GCA_013202495.1 Fidelibacterota bacterium
AAAATTCAACAAATTTTCCAACCACACCAGCTGCGCGGAGCATCTGTACGACGGTAAGTACTAGATCCGTTGCAGTCGTGCCTTCAGCCATTTTACCTGTTAGCTTGAATCCCACAACTTGAGGGATGAGCATGGAAATAGGCTGACCCAACATGACGGCTTCGGCTTCAATACCGCCTACACCCCATCCCAGGACGCCAAGTCCATTAATCATGGTTGTGTGAGAATCAGTACCAACCAGTGAGTCAGGATAAATCTGGATTCCATCTTCAATTTCTTTTTTGAAGACTACTTGAGCTAAATACTCCAGGTTGATCTGGTGGATAATACCGGTGTCTGGTGGAACCACTCGAAAGTTTTCGAAAGCTTCCTGTCCCCAGCGTAAAAATCCATACCTCTCACGATTTCGCTCCATTTCGATGGTGGCATTATCAGCAAAAGCACTGAGGCTTCCAAATTTGTCCACTTGCACTGAGTGATCGATGACCAGATCTGCAGGTTGGAGGGGGTTGATTTTGTCAGGATTACCACCCAGGTTAGCCATGGTATCACGCATCACTGCCAGGTCTACCACAGCAGGAACACCAGTAAAATCCTGTAAGAGAACACGACTGGGTCTTAATTGAATTTCATGGGATGGTATCTGATTTGCATCCCAGTCTAAAACGGCCTCAACATCGGCACTTGTGACTGTGATGTCATCTTCAAAGCGCAGCATGTTCTCAAGCAGTACTTTATGGGCAATGGGGAGCTTGCTTAACTTATGCTCGGCATTTAGCTTAGAGAGATCGAAATACTCATATTCTTGCCCATTGAGATGCAGGGTTGACCGGGTCTTAAAACTATCTAATGATTTTGATTTGCTAGCCATGGGGGCTCCTGAAATTTATTGGGTTGTTCAAAGATATGTCATGTAAGGGAGTGGTATATATTATCATGCTAAACACCTTACAAACTAAGCTTTTGCTTGCCAAAATCAATCGTCATAAGTACGTGCAACTTGCAGTCGTTAATTTACGCAGATATTCAGCTTGACATATATAGTGGAAACACTATATTGGTGACCTAAACTATCACAAAGCTCTATTTTTTTGATCATGAATGAAGTAAAGCATATATCATTTTTCGAAGTTGCATCCAAAGTTCTCAAAGCTTTGGGACATCCTGAGCGTCTTCGAATCGTTGAATACCTACAGGCTGGAGAACAAAATGTTGGAAATATCCAACAGGAAATTGGTTTATCACAACCAATCACCTCTCAACATCTGCGATATATGCAACGCCATAACATCCTGACTTCACGTCGGGAGGGCACGCGTCTTTACTACTTTCTAGCCAGTGATCTTATACGCAAACTTCTGGACTGCATGCATTCATGCAAAGTGAGCCTGGATTCAGGTGATATGCAAGTCGGGGACATCTTTCCAGAGACAAAAAGGAGTATATAGAAATGAGTGAAATGAATTTTGATCAGGTATTGGACTGCAAGGGCATGAATTGCCCTCTGCCTGTCATCAAAACAAAGAAGGCTATTGATACTATGGACAGTGGACAGGTTTTAAAAATGATTGCCACGGATCCTGGATCAAAAAATGATATTTCAGCCTGGGCATCGCGCACAGGTCATGAGCTTTTAACAAGTGAGCAAACTGATGAAGGATACGTATTCTTCATCAGGAAAAAATAAGCCTGGAGGCATATATATATGAGTGATTCAAAACCAAAACGTCTTGCGCTGATTGCCTCTCAAGGTACACTGGATTGGGCTTACCCGCCCTTTATCCTGGCATCTACTGCAGCAGCAATGGATATGGAAGTAGGAATATTCTTTACCTTCTATGGCCTGACCCTTTTGAACAAGAAAATTGAAGCAAATGTAGCACCTCAGACCAATCCGGCCATGCCCATGAAAATGCCCTTTGGACCAGAGGGCTTCCAGAATATCCAATGGCCTATCCCCAATATCCTGGCGAACAATATTCCGGGTTATGAAAGTATGGCAACTTCATTCATGAAGAAAACCTTTGCCAACAAAGGTGTGGCCAGTATCGAAGAATTACGTGAGATGTGTATTGAAATGGGTGTCCGCATGATTGGATGCCAGATGACCATGGATGTTTTTGGATTTAATACCGACGACTTTATTGATGGTATTGAACTTGGTGGTGCAGCGAGCTTTCTTGAGTTTGCAGCAGATTCAGATATATCCTTGTTTGTCTAAATGAGTTTAAACGGAGCAGATTATAGCACTGATGCCCACATTGAGTTGGGTACTTGTGGCATGGGAATGCCAGTTATTCGCTCTAATCAGAAGATCAAAAGCATGGGTATGGGTGAAGTTCTTGAAGTTTCGAGCGCCCATCCCTGAAGCGAGCCAGATCTTAAGGCCTGGTGCAGAGCCTCCGGACAAAAACTCCTGGATATAAAGCAGGTTGGACAGAGCAAACACTTCTTTATCCAACGGATGAAATGATTAACGAGGAGAGATTATGTTGACCCCTTACTCAGCTAACGAACTTTTTAACTGGCTCAGACAGAAGGAGGATTTCCTGCTGTTAGACGTGAGGAATGAAGAGGACTTTGGTCGCTTTCAAGTAGAAAGCCCCTATCAAGTCGATATGTTGAATGTTCCCTACTTCGATTTTATGGAAGAAGAGGAAGCCTCGGTAGCCAAGGTGCCGCGGAATAAAAAGATCAAGGTGGTTTGTGCCAAAGAAGGTTCAGCCCAATATGTTGGTGAAATCCTGGAAAGTCATGGCTTTGATGATGTCGGGTACCTCATGGAGGGCATTGTCTCCTGGGGCAATATGCTGGCACCAGTCAGAGTCAATGACGAAGGTGAAGCCTTTGAGGTGTGGCAGTTTATTCGGCCTGGGAAAGCTTCTTTGAGCTGGGGAGTTATCTCCGAAGGTGAACTGAGCATTTTTGATCCTTCACGGAACCTCGAATTTTATACGGAATTTGCCGCTGAACATGGCTGCAAAATCACCCAGACCTTTGAAACCCATCTTCAGGCTGATTATATCAGTGGCAGTCGTTTTATATCTAAAGCTGCAGGTTCAAAAGTTTTTGGACACTCCGGTGACTTTATGGGTGCCAGCTTTGATTACACTGCTGTTCAGAATGGTGATATTTTCAAAGCTTCTCGAAAGGGACCAGACATCGAAGTCGTGCATTCACCTGGCCATACTCCTGGGAGCACCTGCTACAAAATTGATGATACCTATGTAGTATCTGGTGACACCATATTCCTTGTGTCGCTGGGTCGCCCTGATCTGGGCGGTAAAGCAGTTGAATGGGCGGGCATGCTCTATGAGACCATGACAAAAAAGATTAAGACCATGGATCCCACCCTCCAAATATTACCTGGTCACTACATTGAATGGGCTGAAGCTGATGTGGATCTGATATTCATGGACACTCTCCAGAATATCCTGGAGAGCAATTCTGCGATTTATGGCATTTCAAGTGAAGTTGATTTCGTGGAATTCATCAAGCAGAATATTCGTAAACAACCCGATGTATATGCTGAAATTCGCAAAGTAAATGCTGGTTGGCTTGATCCGGAGGATGATGAGCAGTCCTCAATGGATCTTGGTAAAAATGAATGTGCAGCCTCAGCTTATGCTGCTCAACAATCAGCCTGATCAGACGATAATTAATGAGAATACCCAAATTCATAGAATGGGGGAGACCTGAACAATGAATTATGGCTTTGTAATAGACAATCGCAAGTGTATCGGCTGTCATGCCTGTACGGTTGCGTGTAAGTCTGAACATGATGTGGCCATCGGTGTCAACCGCACCCATGTGAAGTATATCGAAAAGGGTGTCTTTCCCGATGCAAGCCGCTCTTTTTCCGTACACCGCTGCAACCACTGTGAAGATGCACCCTGCACCACAATTTGTCCTACGTCAGCCTTACATACCCGCATGGACGGCATTGTAGATTTTGACAGTGATCGTTGTATCGGCTGTAAATCCTGCATGCAGGCTTGTCCCTATGATGCTCTGTATATCGATCCTGATACCAATACAGCAGCCAAATGTAATTACTGTGCTCATAGGGTTGATACCGGTTACGAACCCGCCTGCGTGGTGATTTGTCCCACTGAGGCTATTATTTCAGGTGATCTGGATGATGCTCATTCAAAGATTGCTTCCTTTGTAGCCATGGAGCATGTGGTGACGCGGAAACCAGAAAAGGGCACCACACCGAATCTATACTATATCGAAGGTGACTCTGACATGCTCACACCGAGCAATGCTGAACGTCGTGAGGATTATATCTGGAGTGAGCAGGCTTCTGGAGTTGGACACCATGCCCCAGCTGCAGCAATAGCTGAGCGCACAGAGAGTCAAGCCGATCTCCTCGTTCAAATGGCCATTGAATCGCATGCCAAGATCGGAACGCAACCTGATCAACGGGCCATTGACAAAGTTCTGGAGGAAATTAAAGCCGAAGAGCAAAGCGCTACAAAACGAGTGTACGATACACCATCCAAAGGTGTCTTATGGGGGTGGGAAGTTCCTGCCTATATCTGGACAAAATCTGTGGCAACCGGTCTGCTCCTGGTGCTGGCGTTGACCTCCTGGTTTGGAGCAGCAGCAGATACAGCTCTTGAATTTAATGGCTATATCGCTGCCATTGTTTTTATGATGTTAACTGGTGGGTTGCTCGTGAAGGATCTCGATAGACCAGATCGCTTCCTCTATGTCTTGTTGAGACCCAACTGGTCCTCGTGGCTGGTCCGAGGTGGTTATCTGATCACTGTATTTGGAGCTATTATTACCGCTCTGATGGCAGACAACTTTTTTGATCTCGGATTCCGAACCCTCCTCATCAATCTGACTGCACCTGTCGCTCTATTAACAGCTATTTATACGGCTTTTCTGTTAGCACAGGCCAAAGGCCGTGATCTCTGGGGAAGTCATTTGGCTCCTGTTCATATGTTGATTCATGCCTTAATTGCTGGATCGGCAGCCTGGTTATTTCTGGGTGGTGCAAATTCTGAATTGACACTGCTCATCCTGAAACTGGCTGTATTAGTGAATTTGGCTCTTATCGGACTTGAATTCATCACACCCCATGCAACCTCAGATACAAAAAGAGCCCATCATCTCATGATCTCAGGTTTTTATTCCAGACATTTCATGCTGGGAATCATCATGGGTAATCTGGTTCCACTGATCATGCTCTTTACGCTTGATACGGAATTGATGTTACTCATTGCCGCTGGACTCTCAGCAGCGGGTATTTATATCACTGAATTTGTGCGTGTGAGAGTACCACAATTGATCCCCTTGAGTTAAGAGGGAGTTGAGCATGATGAATAATTTGTTCTTTAATGAAGGACCGGGGAAATAATTATGAAAAGATCGTGGATAGAAAAATTTGCAGAGGGTATCCGACTCATTCCGAGGATTTCTCAGCACGAAGATGCCTCTGAAGCTTACGCCCTGGAGGGACCGCGTCCCCTCTACAAATATCCTAAACCAGAAGAATGGGATAATTTTGTGGAGCTGGATCCCAAAGCCTGGCCAGTGAAAAAGGAACGTCACTACAGCATCGTTCCCACGACCTGCTTTAACTGTGAATCCGCCTGTGGCTTGCTGGCCTATATTGATAAAGATGATGACAAAATCCGTAAATTTGAAGGAAACCCTCATCATCCTGGCTCACGTGGAAGAAATTGCGCCAAAGGTCCAGCCACCATTAATCAGGTCAAGGACACCGAACGTATTCTATATCCCCTCAAACGAGTGGGTGAACGCGGAGCCGGTGACTGGGAGCAAATCTCCTGGGATCAGGCACTTGATGAAATCGGGGCAAAAATCCAGAAATCATTGAAGGCTAATCGTCGCGACAAAGTGGTTTACCATGTGGGTCGGCCTGGTCATGAAGGTTACATGGAGCGTGTCCTGAAAGCATGGGGTGTGGATGGTCACAACTCCCATACCAACATTTGTTCAGCTGGAGCCCGAGCCGGATATGCCATGTGGCATAAATATGATCGACCTTCACCAGATCATACCAATGCCAAGGTGATTCTCCTGGCCAGCTCTCATCTGGAAACCGGTCATTATTTTAACCCCCATGCTCAGCGCATCATGGAAGGCAAGATGAAGGGTGCTAAGCTTATTGTTATCGATCCCCGTCTCTCAAATACGGCCTCTCATGCTGACTACTGGATGCCAACTTATCCAGGGTCTGAAGCTGCTGTTTTTCTGGCTATGGCCAAGATCATCCTGGAAGAGGGTCTCTATGATAGAGAGTACATCGAAACCTGGGTGAATTGGGATGAGTATCTAAAAGCAGTTCACCCCGACTCCCCGCAAACATTTGAAACCTTTATTGAAAAAACCATCGAAGCCTATGCTGAATTCACACCAGAATATGCAGCGAAGGAAGCAGGTATTGAAGCTTCACAGATTGTTGAAGTTGCCCATGTTGTAGCCTCCGCAGGATCACAACTATCCACCCATGTGTGGCGTGGTGCATCCATCGGTAATCTTGGTGGCTGGCAAGTTTCCCGTACCCTGCATTTTCTGAATGTTCTGACAGGTTCTGTGGGGACCCCTGGTGGAACTTCACCGAGTGCCTGGAATAAATTTCATCCCGAGTTTTTTGATGTGCCTCCTGGTCCTCCGGTATGGAACGAGCTCCATTTTCCAAAGGAATACACCCTGAATCATTTTGAAATGAGTCAGATTCTACCTCACCTCATCAAAGATGGTAGAGGTACCATGGATGTGTATTTTACACGAGTCTTTAATCCTGTCTGGACCTATCCTGACGGTTTCTCCTGGATCGAGATGCTTTCTAATCATGAATCTGTGGGTTGTCATATAGCCCTCACACCCACCTGGAATGAAACGGCCTTTTTTGCCGATTATGTTTTACCCATGGGGCATGGACCTGAGCGTCATGATATCAATTCATATGAAACCCATTCTGGAATGTGGATTGCCTTCCGTCAACCCGTGTTGCGGGAAAAAGCAAGACGTGATGGCAGGGATGTTAAATTCACCTATGAGGTGAACCCTGGTGAAGTTTGGGAAGAGGATGAGTTCTGGATTGAATTATCCTGGCGGATCGATAAGGATGATGACCTGGGGATTCGCAAACACTTCATGAGTCCTTACCGTGATGGTGAAAAAATCACCATTGATGAATACTACCAATACATATTTGAACACACTGAAGGTTTGAAAGAAACTGCCGCCAAGGAAGGTCTTACTGCTCTCGATTATATGCGCAAGTATGGCGCTTTTAATGTCGTTCCCAGTCTCTATTCAAAAAATAAAACTGAAATGTCAGCCGAAGCCCAGTCTGGAACCACTGTTAATGAAAATGGCAGTGTATATAAAGATGGCGAGATCGTTGGAGTAGAGGACAAAGGCGTTAAGTATAGTGGTTTTCCAACGCCATCGAAGAAGCAGGAATTTTACTCGCAAACTACAGCTGACTTTGGGTATCCCGATCAGGCCATTCCAGGATATATCAAATCCCATGTCCATCGGGATAATATGGATGAAAGCCGTCACGAATGTGTGCTTTTACCGAATTTCAGATTACCAACCCATATCCATTCTCGTTCTGCCAATGCGAAATGGTTGACAGAAATCGCCCACAGGAATCCCATCTGGATCAACACACTGGATGCTGATAAGCTTGGTGTGAAAACAGGGGAGCTCCTGAAAATCGAAACAGAGATTGGCTGGTTTGTTGATAAGGTCTGGGTCACTGAGGCCATTAAGCCCAGTGTTGTGGCCTGTTCACACCACATTGGACGCTGGCGTCGTAAACAGGATCAAGGCAATAAGTTCATGACCAATACGGTGAACATCAGCAACGAGGGTGAAGGTAAATGGCGCATGGAAACCACTGCAGGCGTGGAACCCTGGAAAACCAGCGATCCTGATACTCAGAGGGTCTGGTGGCGTGATGGAGGTGTTCATCAGAACATCACCCACGCTGTGCAACCTGATCCAGTCTCCGGTGCCCATTGTTGGCTCCAGAAAGTGGCTATTTCTAAACCAAAAGATGGTGAGAAATATGGAGATGTCTTTGTAGATACTGAGAAGTCATTTGCTCACTTCAAAAAATGGAATGGATGGGCGAAGGAACGTGAAACGCATCCCGATGGTTTGAGAAGACCGCTATGGATGGGTCGACCACTGGCACCAAGCAAAGAACTCTTTTACCTCAAAAAGGAAGAAGATTGACCATACCTGGTGAAACAACGATGAGTTGTTTCAATCCAGTTTGCAATATGTCATATTGCACTTCCTCGGAATAATCCGAGACCTCAGGGGATTGTAGTGAATTCATACATTGATATCCTGTTTTGGATACGCCAGAAAAAATGGCTGCTGATTGCTCTGGTGTACGGCATGCTCATGCATCATTTCGTGACGCCCCCTCCTGATCTAAATCCAGCCGCTTTTGATGCGCTTATAATCATCTCAATGGCGTTGATCCTCATTGTTACTGAACCCTTGCCTCTTCCGGCCATAGCCATGTTCATGCTGTTTATGCAGGTAGTTCTAGGGATAGATACTGCCAATAATGTGGCTTCGTCATTTATGAACGATGCCGTATTCTTTATCATGGGTTCGCTCATGCTGGCAGTAGCCATTGTGAGTCAGGGACTGGATAAACGCTTGGCCCTGGGGATTATCACCTTGACAGGACATAAAACCTGGCGGATTGTTGCAGGATTCACTGCGATTTCAGCTATCCTGGCCTCGTTTATCGGTGAGCACACCGTCGCCGCTATGATGATGCCCGTGGGGCTAACACTTGTCAGATATGCCCACAAGGATCCCAGAAAAGTGGCAGGACTAACTGCTGCCCTGCTCTTTTCAATTGCTTATGGTGCAACGATTGGATCCATTGGAACTCCCTCAGGTGGTGGTCGAAATGTTATCATGATGAATTACTGGGCTGAATTTGGAGCTGGATCCGTGACGTACCTGGAATGGATCAAGTATGTCTATCCCATGGTATTGTTTCAAATACCGTTTACAGTTTTCATTCTACTCTGGACCTTTAAACCGGAGCAGAGCAATCTGGATAGCGCCGTCCGTAAACTGGTTGTCGATGTGGCACGAGCTGGCAAGATCAAGGGGCGTGAATGGTTGGCAATTATCCTTTTTTTCCTGGTGTTTCTCGGCTGGGTCTTTCTCAGTGAGGCTTTTGGATTGGGGATTATCGCTCTTCTCGGTGTTTTCCTGTATCTGTCCTTTGGATTGGTTGAATGGCAAGAACTCAACCGCAAGACGAACTGGGGTGTCATTCTTCTCTTTGGCGCCGCCATTTCAATTGGTATACAGATGAACCAAACCGGTGCTGCTGAATGGATAGCCCATGTAATCATTACGAATTTGGGTAAGGTTATTGATAGTCCTGCAATTCTCCAGGGAAGTGTCTCCGTGCTGCTCACCGGTGTTATGTCAAATATTTTGAGCAGCTCTGCGACAGTGGCTGTTGTGGGTCCTATCGTACTGGACCTGGGTGGGGATCAAATTCTCATCGGATTCGCCACAGCAATAGCCTCTGCATTTGGCTATTTCACAGCGGTAGCAGCTCCTGCTTGTACCATTATCTATTCCAGCGGGCTGGTAAAATCAAAAGACTTTCTCAGAGCCGGCTGGAAAATGGGTGTTTTATCCCTTGTTAGCCTGCTTGGATTATCCTTATTATGGTGGCCACTATTATGACAAAGAAGAAAGTTCCATTCGACCCAAAATCCCTCAAATTTCTCACTGCAGTAAGTAGTGCTGAATATTCTAAACCCACATTGAAGATGGGGGCACTCATTGCTTCCGTTTTTGATGCCAGTCATGGAGTGGTTTATGTCGGTGAAAGAGCCAGTGAATTTCATGGTAGTTCTGTCAATCTGACACGTCAAAATCTGGACAATTGGAATATCATCCATCCTGGTCTGGAAGTGCTGGAGTGGGCCTTACAGGAGCTAAAAAAACTATCCCCTGAAAATGAAGAGTTAGCCAAAATTCAATTTAATCCGGACCATGTCTATGAAGAAGATGGTCGTGTCCGTGTCATGCTACCTGATGATAAGGGCTGCCGAATCGAGCTCGTCCTTCGAGAAGGTGAGTTGGTGGATCAATTAAGAAAGGAAATACAGCTGGAGGGATATGATCTCGCTATTATAGGTGGGAGTCAGAACAAACGCCATCTCGCACACTCCATTCTCCAATATTTACCCTCCTCCATTTTTGTGCTTCAAAAATTTAATCCTCGTAAGAAATACAAACTCTTACTCCTGGTAGATGATTCAATAGCTACCATAAAGTCCATTGAGTGGGGGGCTTTGATTGCCGAAAAATTGGGATGGCCCGTTCGGACGCTTACTGTTTCCAAAACCAAGCGATTTGGAGCAGGTTATCAAGGTGCCGCAGATAAGGCAAAAGCATACTTTGATTCCAGAGGTATTGAGGTTGAACAATTTTTTCTTACTGGAGATCCAGTGAGAACCTTTGTTGAGTTCGCAGGAGACAATCACTTTGTCATCATGGGTGCCTCAACCTTGAATCCTGTGAAGCAGTTCCTGTTTGGAAGCAAGCCCATCAAGACCCTTGAACAAACTGATGTCCCGATCCTGATCGTCCGATAGCCAGACCTCTCCAATGCATATCTCCACCGACATGCTATTTTGGATCCAACAAAAACGTTGGCTCCTCATCGCACTGGGGGTTGGAGCCATCCTCTATTTTTTTGTTCCCCATCCACAATCTCTTGGCCAGGACGGCTATCACATTCTCATCATCATTTTGATGACCCTCATACTCATTCTGAAAGAGCCCATACCGCTTCCAGCCATTGCCCTTCAGTTAATTTTCTGGCAGGTTATCATTGGGGGCAGCACACCCAATGAGGTCGGTGGTTATTTTATGAATGATGCGGTTTTCTTTATCATGGGATCACTCATGTTAGCAGTAGCCATTGTGAGTCAGGGTCTGGACAAACGACTCGCTCTGGGGATCATCCGTCTTACTGGTAATAAAACCTGGCGTATTGTGGCTGGTTTTACTGCCATCTCGGCGATTCTTTCAAGCTTTGTTGGTCCCCATATGGTGACAGCCATGATGCTTCCAGTCGCCCTGACGCTGATTCGGTACACCTCCAACAAAGGGCAGTCAAACACAGGGCTTACTGCCGCTTTACTCTTTTCCATTGCGTATGGAGCGACCATTGGCTCTATCGGAACACCCAGTGGAGGTGGGCGCAATGTTATTATGATGAATTACTGGGCAGAATTTGGATCCGGCAGCCTAAGCTATATCGAATGGATGAAAATGGTTTATCCCATGGTACTGATTGAGATTCCCATTACCGCCTTCATCATCTTAAAAACCTTCCCACCTGAATTGAAGGTGTTGGATACAGCAGTTCGACATCTCTCAGTAGAAGTGGCTCATGCTGGTAAGATGTCCTGGAAAGAAATCTTCTCTCTCGTTCTGTTTACAGCAATTCTGTATGGTTGGATTGCTTTAAGCGAGGTTTATGGGTTAGGGAGTATCGCCCTCATGGGGATTTTTCTCTATTTGACCTTTGGGCTGGTTTCATGGAAGGATCTCAGCAGAGGGGTGAATTGGGGAGTGATTCTATTGTTTGGGGCAACCATTTCCATTGGTGTCCAGATGAAAAATACTGGAGGAGCCGCCTGGCTGGCAGAGGGCAGTGTCAATTTTCTTCAGATTTTGATTCCCAATATTGATACCCTGCGTGCCGTTGTCTCCGTAGCATTGAGTGGGGTTTTATCAAATTTACTGAGCAGTTCAGCGACCGTAGCTGTAGTGGGGCCTGTTGTCCTTAATCTCGGTGGCGATCCCATCCTCCTGGGTCTGGCATCAGTTATATCCTCTGCATTTGGTTATTTCACTGCTGTGGCAGCCCCGGCTTGCACCATCATTTACTCCAGTGGATTGGTCAAAGCGCCTGACTTTCTACGCGCCGGTTGGAAGATGGCGATTATGTCTCTCATTTCCCTGGCTCTGGTGGCTCTGGTTTGGTGGCCACTTTTCCGATAGACAGCTCCTCCCTTTAATAACAATGAAGCAATTCATATCTGTCATCTCGAGCCTGCCTATGCCGTCGCGGCTTCGCGCAGACAGGCGGAGTCGAGAATGATTTGTCTTGCTGAGGCTCTCCATTAGACTTGGTCGATGGAAAAATCAGATAATAACTTGTACTGTAAGTTTACAGACTCACACATTGCTCCGGAGTTGAATAAGTCTATGAGGCTCTCTTGGACTAAAGCCAATGCTTCGATTAAGACCC
>JABMQQ010000163.1 GCA_013202495.1 Fidelibacterota bacterium
CTCCCAACTGAGCTAAGGCCCCTTAAAACATTTCAAAATCCCCTTGCCACTTCCACCAACCACCGGGCAAAGGGATCAGCAATATAATCGGCATGAAAGGGCTGTCAAATCATTTTGATTGGGAAAGTTGGGACGAAAAAATTAAAAAGTAAAATCAATTCGAATTTTGTGAAAATCGACCTTTGACTCGGACAATTATTTTCTATTTTAGCAACGTGATAACGGTTCGAAATCCATTACCACCCCCTTCATTTTCCCAAACAAAATCCGTGTCTCCAATAATTCGCAGGATAGGTCAATTTGCTTTTTCTGGGTAAGGAAATTTCGACCCCGCTCACCCTGGCATCTGGCATACTCGGTATCTCTTTCTCCTCGCTTCAGCGGGTTATCCGTGATGGAGCGGGAATGGTCACCACCAAATCATTAAGCATTGAACCTCGCATAGGTCATGAAGGACCAGTAATAGCTGAATTTGATGGCGGCTTAATTAATTCTGTTGGCCTCACCAATCCAGGTATCGCTGAGGGGCTGGAGGAAGTCGAAAAATTCAAGAGGGGTATTGATGGGGTGGTCATCGTCAGCGTCTTTGGTGCCAATGCGGAAGAATTTGTGCAACTGGCTAAAGCTGTTAACGATTCAACCGCTGATCTCCTTGAACTCAATTTATCATGTCCCAACGTTGAAGATGAATTCAAACGTCCCTTTGCCCTTATGCCGGATAAAATTACTGAGATCGTTTCAGCTGTCAAAGCTGTGAGTAAACTCCCTGTTCTGGCAAAGTTATCTCCCAACGCCAATGATATTTCAGCCATTGCCAAATTGACCGAAGCATCAGGCGCAGATGGTCTGACTATGATTAATACTCTGGGTCATGGCATGGTCGTCGATGCGGTAGCAAAACGTCCCGTATTAAGAAATAACTTTGGCGGTATATCTGGACCCTGTATCAAACCTCTGGCTATCAAACTCATCCATGATGCGTATAAGGTGGTCGATATACCGATCCTGGGGACGGGTGGTGTGAGCACCGGTCTCGATGCTATTGAGATGATGATGGCTGGAGCTTCTGCTATTGGAGTTGGCTCGGCTGTGTATGACCATGGGCTGGATGTCTTTAAATCTATCCGAGAACAAATGGAAACATTCATGGAGGTCCACGGATATGCCGAATATTCGGATCTCATAGGAATTCTAAAGGAAAATTGATCTTGAAGTGTGATCGTCAAACCCTGCCCATTGCCGCGATCCGCGAAGAAAACACCTCCCTCCGTACCTTTACATTTAACGGCAAAGTAAATGCCGAACCCGGTCAGTTTATCATGCTCACCATTTTCAGTCAGGGAGAGAAACCGTTCTCCATTTTAAATGTGGATGAAAATTCATTCTCTATGACTATTAAGAATATGGGTCCATTTACAGATAGACTCTTCCATATGGAGGTGGGTGAACTGGTGTCCGTGCGGGGTCCTTATGGCCAATCCTTTAAACGACAGTCTGGCAACATCCTCATGGTGGGAGGGGGTTTTGCAACACCACCCCTGAGATTCCTGGCAAAAAAACTCCGAGAAGATGGCGTCAAGCAGCTTGTCAATATTAACGGTGCCCGTTCGGCCGAAGATTTACTCTATGTTGATGACTTTGAAGTTCTCTGTCATCAATCTCACATAGCTACTGATGATGGATCAATGGGACACCAGGGGACCAGTGTTGATGTGATGGAAAAGGTTCTGCAGGAAGAATCTTTTGATCAGATTTATATCTCTGGACCAGAAAAGATGATGAAAGCGGCCGTGGCTGTTGCCAAAACACATCAAATACCATACGAAGTAAACCTTGAGCGCTATATGAAATGCGGTGTCGGTATTTGTGGATCATGTGTCATGGATCCCACTGGTTTGATCCTGTGTATGGAAGGACCCATTGTTGATGATATGACGCTGGACAGTTTAGACGATTTTGGGACAGCACATCGAGGAAAAACAGGGGCTAAAACAGCCCTTTAATGCATAATTCTAGGAGCATGAATAAATTGGAAACTGGTAAAAAAACATTAATCCTTGATCTGCACAAGATTGGCGCTTTAAAATTTGGTGAATTCAAATTAAAATCAGGTGCCACTTCACCCTTTTACATCGATTTAAGAAGTATCATCTCCTATCCGGCAATTATCAAAAATATTGTGTCCTTGCTTAGGGCAGAATTGGCAGATAAAACATTTGATGTTATCACTGGGATTCCATATACAGCCCTGCCACTAGCTGCTCAGGTATCAGTTGAAATAGACACACCCCTGGTCTATCAACGCAAAGAGGTGAAGGCATATGGTACTGGAAAATTGATTGAAGGCCATTTTAAGGAGGGGCAGACTTGCCTCATCATTGACGATCTCATCACAACAGGTGAAAGTAAATTTGAAGCCGCTGAAGGCATGGAGCATGCCGGACTTAAAGTGCACGATTTTGTTTGTCTGATTGACCGTAGTTTTAATGGTGAAGACATTCTGGCTACTAAAGGATATAAACTGAGCTCCATTATTACCGTGGAGGATATGATCTCTGTCCTGGGTGCTGAAGGGAAACTCGATGCTAAGCTCGCTGAAAAAGTACGTGAATTTGTCGCCACCCCAGTGGATAAGCCACTCAAGAAATTTGCCGATCGCGTTGAATCAACAACATCACCGATGACCAGAAAACTCATGGATGCCATGTTGAGAAAGCAATCAAACCTGGTGCTTTCTCTGGATGTTGAGGATACGGCGACATTCTTTGAGATTCTGGAAGCTGCAGGTCCTGAAATCTTTATGGTCAAAACTCATGTTGATATCATGAAGGACTTCAATGGAAGCTTTATTCCACGTTTAAAAGCGCTCGCTGAAAGACATGATTTCATTATTTTTGAGGATCGCAAATTCGCTGATATCGGTAGCACAGTCCGAAAACAATTTCGCTCCGGAGTATACAAGATTGCTGATTGGGCAGAGTATGTGACGGTCCACATGATCGCTGGAGAAGCTATCCTGGATGGATTGTTTGGCGATCTGGATGTCCCCAGATCTGGATTTCTCCTCGCTCGTATGAGTGCCAAGGGAAATCTCATATCCGAAACCTACACCAGACAAGTTCTGGAAATCGGGAAGCGACGCAAGGAATGTGTGAGTGGTTATATTGGTCACGGTGCCAATGTTGAAGATATCAAACGCTTCAGAAATAAAATACCTCAGGATCAATTACTCCTCATGCCAGGTGTGAATCTGGATACCAAAGGAGATGGTCTGGGACAACAATATCTCACCGTCGAAAATGCAATTGAGGGTGGAGCAGATGCTATCATCGTTGGTAGGGGCATTGTTGCCAGTGCAGATCCTGGTGCAGAAGCAAAACGTTATCGAGAGGCAGCCTGGAATGCCTTTCAGTCCAAGAATAAATAAAGGGGCCTGAATGAAACACCTAATCTCCATGCGCGATCTCAGCGCAGATAAAACCCTCCAACTGTTAAAGTTGGCGGAGCGTCTTGAAAAAGACCCAAGTCAGATTGATTTATCCCGGCGCGTGATGGCAGCCATGTTTTATGAGGCATCAACGAGAACCAGAATGTCTTTTGAATCAGCCATGAAACGTTTGGGTGGCGAGGTCATAGGCATGGTCGGTACCAGTGGCACCTCAGTGGAAAAGGGTGAAACCCTGGCGGATACGGCAAAAATCATGGCTCGCTATTCAGATATTATTGTCATGCGCCATCCCATGGAAGGCGCGGCTAGATATGTTTCTGAACAAGTTGACATCCCAGTTGTTAATGCCGGTGATGGTGCCAACCAGCATCCCACACAATCCCTTTTGGACCTTTATACCATTCTGAAGTCACAGGGAACCCTGAAGGGCTTGAAACTTGCCCTGGTAGGCGATCTGAAATATGGACGAACTGTGCATTCATTGGCCTACGCTCTGGCTCCCTTTAAACCAACTTTCTATTTTGTCTCACCAAAATCATTGCGGATGCCAGCACACATCCTCAGCGATCTCACCCAAAAGGGAGTGAGTTTTAAAGAAAAAACCACGATCGAAAACATCATTCCTGAAATCGACATCATGTATGTCACTCGTATTCAACGGGAACGTTTCCCAGACCGTGAGGAATATGAGAAAGTTAAAAATGCTTATATCATTACAGCCAAACTGCTGACAAAGGCCAAAGACAATATGAAGGTCCTACACCCTTTACCACGTGTGAATGAAATTACCACTGATGTGGATTCTACGAAGTATGCTTATTATTTCGATCAGGCTGAAAATGGTGTCTATATGCGGCAGGCCATTCTGGCCACCTTATTAGGGGAGGCTAAATAATGAAAGAATTAAAAGTAGACCCCATCAAAAATGGTACAGTTATCGATCATATCCCTGCAGGACGGGTTCAACGTGTGCTGGCCATTTTAAAACCGAGAGCAACAGATGTTGTCATGATGGGTATGAATTTTTCCAGTAAAGCGATGAAAAAGAAAGATATCATCAAAATTGAGGGACGAGAACTGACTCAGAATGAAGTCAACAGTATTGCCTTGATCGCTCCTGCTGCTAAAGTTAGTATTATCAGAGACTTTAAGGTGGCACAGAAATCCAGAGTTGAAATCCCAAAGAGGATTGAGGGGCTGGTAGCTTGTCCAAATCCAAAATGTATAACCAATGCTGAACCCATGATGACCATCTTTAATCTAGAAGACTGCTCAACCCGAGATCTTGCTTGTCAGTATTGTGAACGTGTTTTCACTGCCGATGAGATGACTCACATCTAATCAATTAGGAGAATTATAAATTGGCTAAAATTGCAATTATTCTGGGAAGTGACAGTGATCTTCCAGTGCTCGATAAAGGATTCAAAATTATTGAGAAACTGGGTCTGGAATTTGAGTTAAGAATTTTATCTGCCCACAGAACCCACGAAGCTGTGGAATCATACATCAAGAGTTTTGATGATCTAGGAATCGAACTGGTTATTGCTGGCGCAGGAAAAGCAGCACATCTCCCTGGTGTAATAGCTGCCCAAACAGTGAAACCTGTTATTGGCTTACCCATTCGGGCCAGCCTGGATGGTGTAGATGCATTATACTCCATTGTCCAGATGCCAGGAGGTATCCCTGTGGCCACTGTGGGTATCAATGCCAGTGACAATGCTGTTTTATTGGCTGCCCAGATACTGGCCGTTAAATATCCAGAAATAGGTCGCAAGCTGGAAGCGCACAGGATTGAAATGAGAGATGCTGTCTTAGAAAAAGACCGTCAGGTTCAGGAAAAGTATAATAAGTAATCGTTTTCACTTTGCGAATTGTGAAACGCTGATAAGGGAATTGAGATATGTCTGATAGTAAACGTACAGTAAAGTTTGACCGTGCCAATCCATATTACAATGGTTCTGTCCAGAATCTCTATTCTGTGATCGATGATCCAGATTCATTGGTTAGTGAAACCAGTATGGGCGGTTCAGTGTTTGATGTTGGGACGATCTTTGAGATAAAAGACAGTGACACAGCAAGAGCGGGCTTTCGACATTTAGTTTATAGATCGCTAATGGACGTGGATGAGTGGGCTGATATGGAGTCTTATATCAAAGATCACTGGGGTGAGGATTACTTCCAAAACCAGCCAATCATTCAGGAGACACTGGAAAAAGTAAAGTCTGCAGGTCTCAGAACACACCATCAGGGAATGATTGGTCCCGACGATGAAAAACTGTATGTAGGTTCGTTTCCACAGGATCTCAGCAATTTGACAATGATTAAGAAGTACAACATATATAAGCCCGAATCGGTCACATTCTTGAAATCACATCTTTATGATTATGAAAAGTTTTATGGGAATGATCAATTCGTCATTCCCCTTGAGCAGATTGTTCGGTTTGGTGTAACAAGCGGATCTTCGATTTTGAGGAAGTATAGCGCGCAAAGTGATTCTGGCAAAAAAGCCTATTTGAGAGAATTGGGTGTGGCAAATGAACTTATCCCCTGGCAGACTTTTGACGCCCCTTTAATTGACTTGACCACAAAGTATGAACCAGAGGATAGGAATATTTCACGCCAGGAAGCACTGCTAATCTCAGGTATTGGTGGTGATTTGTTCTCAGAGTCACTGGCACGAGCCATTTTAGCATCTTTCATGGTTCACAGAATATTCAACCGCATGGGATTAAACCTCTGGGATTTGAAATGGGAGATCGCCAAGGACGGACAGGACCTTGTTTTTGTTGACACACTAGATACAGATTCAGTTCGGGCAACATTGACATGTGAGGTTGAGGGTCATAATTATATCGTGAATTTCAACAAGCAGGCCATGAGAGACTATTATATCATCGTTCATGACGATTGGTATGAAGCAGTTAATAAGACTAAGAAAGAAGCGGCTCAAACAGGTGAAAACTTCACAGCGATACTCAAACGGGGTCAGGACCAGGGTTTATACCCGGATACTCCAGTTGTGGATGAAGCATTTATGAAAATTCAGGAAGATAAATATCTTGTGATTAAAAAATCTATCACTGAAAAGGGAAGTGGTGCTGGATATAAGCAAGAAGTTGCTGATATCGCCAGACGTGAGGTGGACTACTTCCTGAACACCAAAAACAAAGAATTGTACAAAAAACTAAATGCAATTGACTAATAGCGAGATTAGACACCACATTTTTTCAGGAATATGAATAGATATTCGTTCTTAGGACAAACCATGAAGGGTGAAATATGTTAAAAGCAATCGTAACTGTCATGTTAAAAAAAGGAATCTTCGATCCACAGGGAAGAGCCGTTCAGAACGGTCTGGATTCGATCGGTTTTGACCAGGTCAAAAAAGTCAGAGTTGGCAAGCAGCTTGAAATGGACCTGGAGATGACCGACATGGCAACTGCAGAAGCTTCTGTCCACGATATGTGTGATAAAATGTTGGCCAATCCTGTTGTCGAATCCTATAGCTTTGAGATCAAGGAGGCCTGATGAATTGGGGAGTTCTTTTATTTCCTGGTTCTAATTGCGCTGAAGATTGCTTTCATGCCGTTGATAAGATCCTGGGGAAACCCGTCAAATACTTGTGGCACAAGGATACTGATCTGGGAGATGTAGACGCGATAATCATTCCTGGTGGATTCTCCTATGGAGACCATTTACGCCCGGGAGCCATCGCACATCTTTCACCAGCTATGACAGCCGTAAAGGAATTCGCTGCTGGAGGGGGTCTGGTCATTGGTATATGCAATGGTTTTCAGATATTAACTGAATCCAGAATGTTGCCCGGTAGTCTGCTTCAAAATCGTGGACTCAAATTTCTATGCCAGGATCAGAGTTTGAAAGTGGATAACGCAGATACACCATTCACAAGCGAGTATGCCTCAGGAGATGTGGTTGGATTTCCAATTGCTCACAATGAAGGTAATTACTATGCAGCTCCTGACACAATTGCTGAGATGGAAGCCAACGGACAAATTCTCTTTCGCTATTGCAGCCCCGACGGTGAAGTTAGTGAGGGCACAAATCCAAATGGCTCAATAAATAGTATCGCAGGAATTATTAATCGAACAGGCAATGTTGTTGGCATGATGCCGCATCCCGAGCGTAGTGCAGATAGTGTTTTGGGATTAAGTGATGGCAAAGGGGTTTTTGTCTCGATGCTAAAACACCTCGAAGCGAAACACGGTTAGACTATGAGTGAAAAGAAGGCTGAAATGGAAGAAAAGATTTGGCGTAAAGCAGGTCTAACTGACTCTGAATATGAATTATTAACCAAACATATGGGTCGTGAACCCAATACGGTGGAATTGGCCCTCTATGCTCAGATGTGGTCTGAACATTGTGGCTATACCCATACACGTCCCCTGTTTAAACATTTTCTTACTACGGGTCCACGAATTGTCCAGGGACCGGGTGAAAACGCAGGTATCGTAGATATTGACGACGATGAGGTCATCACCTTTAAGCTGGAAAGCCACAACCATCCCTCAGCTATTGCACCTTTTCAAGGGGCGGCAACAGGAGTGGGTGGCATTATAAGGGACATTCTCGCCATGGGTGCTTATCCCATAGCGTCGTTAAACTCTCTGCATTTTGGACATCCAGGTGAACACGGGCATACCCGTTGGCTCATTTCAGAAGTCATTCACGGTATCGGTGAATATGGCAATTGTGTTGGTGTTCCTACCGTAGGTGGTGAAGTTAGATTTTCTAATGCCTACAAAGGCAATCCTCTGGTAAATGCCATGTGTGTTGGCTTTATGAAAAAATCTGAAATCAAAAAAGCCATCGCCACAGGTGTTGGCAACAGTTTGATGATTGTAGGCAACCTTACTGGTCGAGATGGAATGGGTGGAGCCAGCTTTGCCTCCAAGGACCTGGAAGAGGAAAACGATGAAGATCGCGGTGCTATTCAGGTAGGCGATCCCTTTATGGAAAAACTCCTCATCGAAGCCTGTCTCGAAGTTTTTGAAGAAGATTACGTTGTCGGTGTCCAGGATATGGGCGCAGCAGGTATTTTATCTTCTTCAGTTGAAACTGCCAGTAAAGCAGGCAATGGTGTTGAAATTGATGTCGCTCTTGTTCCCAAGCGCGAAGAGGCCATGCGTCCAGAAGAGGTCATGATTTCTGAATCTCAGGAGCGTATGCTGCTGATTGTCAAAAAAGGCATGGAAGACAAGGTCAATAAGATTTTTCATAAATGGGATTTACACGCCGTTGTGATCGGACATGTTACTGATGATGGTATGTACAGGGTTCTAGAAGATGGAGTAACCGTAGGTGAAGTCCCTGTCTGGTCCCTTATGGATGCACCGACTTATATACTTGATGCAGTAGAGCCACCCCATTTAAAAGAAACCATGGCGTTCAAGAACGAACAGGTCGCTCAACCTTCTGATTTGAATGAGGTCCTGGTGAGGTTACTTGGCGCCCCAGATATTTGCTCTAAAGAGTGGGTTTATAGACAATACGATCATAGAGTTCAGATGAATACGGTGGTGAAACCCGGTTCTGATGCAGCTATTCTGCGTATCAAAGGTCGCAACAAGGGCATAGGTCTCACTATGGATTCCAATGGCCGCTATTGCTATCTGAATCCCAGACGCGGAGCCCAGAGTATTGTGGCTGAATCAGCCAGAAATCAGGTGGTTTCCGGTGCCGAGCCTATCGCTATTACAGATGGTCTTAACTTTGGAAATCCTGAAAAACCTGAAGTCTACTACCAGTTGGAACAATCCATTATTGGTATTAGTGAAGCCTGTAGGGCACTGGACACACCCGTCATTGGCGGAAATGCCAGCCTGTATAATCAAACCCCTGAATTTGGGTCTATCTATCCAACTCCAATTATTGGTATGACTGGATTGGTTAAATCATTAGACCATGTTACTACAATGGAATTCAAAAATGAAGGTGATTTTGTCATCATCATTGGAGAAACCAAGGAAGAATTGGGTGCATCAGAATATTTGGATGTCATTCATAATCTGGTTTCAGGAGATGTGCCTGAGTTAGATCTTGCCCTGGAACGCAAGGCACAGGATTATGTGCTGGACATCATCCGTAAGGGTCTTGTGAAAAGTGCACATGATCTAGGTGATGGTGGATTGGCTGTGGCCTTAGCTGAGTCATGTATCGCAGGTGAGTTGGGTGCCAACGTTTCATTGGATCTTGATATGAGAGCAGACGCACTATTGTTCGGTGAAAGCCAGACTCGCTTTATGCTATCGGCTGATGAAACCTCAACAGACAAAATAGTTGAATTGGCCGCCAAACAAGGTCTCGAAGCAGCTGTCATTGGACGTGTAACAAAAGCTAAGAACATTATCATTCACAATATGGACGAGAAGCTCATCGACATTTCTGTTGACGAATGTGGAACAGCTTTTTCAACAGGATTTGATAAATTAATGAAAACCGATAGTTGATCTATGCGTGATAAACTGAATGAAGAATGCGGTGTCTTTGGTATTTATAACACCAGACCTGAAGATACCTCAAAATTAGTCTACTATGGCCTTTTTGCACTACAACATCGAGGTCAAGAGAGCGCTGGGATTGCCATCAGCGATGGCCAGCAGATCAACTACTATAAGGATGAGGGACTTGTACAAGAGGTCTTCGATCCCAAGTTGCTTAATTTTCTCCATGGGAATCATGGTATTGGGCACGTTCGATATAGTACAACAGGGGGAACGACCTACGAAAACGCCCAACCCGTAGTTATTGTCAGTTCGCAAGGACAAATGGCCTTGGCTCATAATGGTAATCTGGTGAATACCAAAGCGCTCATGGGAGAATTAGAATCCCAGGGAGCAACATTTCAATCTAGCACAGATTCTGAAACCATTTTAAAGCTGGTTGCCAAAAATGCCATGGAGACTGGTGATGTTACAGAAGCAATCAAGAAAACCATGGCTGTTATCAGGGGTGGTTATGCGATTCTCCTGTTAACCCAGGATAAACTTTATGCATTTCGTGATCCCATGGGTCTCAGACCACTGATTATGGGACGTATGGACGATTCCTTTGTGTTTGCTTCAGAAAGCTGCGCTATTGATTCTGTGAAGGGTGATATCATTCGAGACGTTAAGCCTGGAGAAATTATCTGTGTAGATGCTGATGGTATCCATTCAGAGCAAACCAAGGTCAGTACAACGCATATCTGCTCCTTCGAATATGTCTACTTCGCAAGGACTGATTCGGTAATTGACGGTCTTAATGTGTACGAAGCCAGAATCAATATGGGCAAGCGACTATTTAAGGAAACAGGTCGCAAGGCTGATATTGTCATTGATATTCCAGATTCAGGGACTTCAGCTGCTTTGGGATACTCCCAAGCCTCTGGGGTTCCATTTGATAAGGGATTCTACAGGAACGCCTATATCGGTCGAACCTTTATCAGTCCAAAGCAGGATATGCGTGAGATCGGTGTGAATTTCAAACTTTCTCCTATTCGGAGAAATGTTGAGGGCAAAAGCGTCATTATGATTGATGATTCCATAGTACGGGGAACCACCATCACCCGTATTGTCAAATCTCTAAGAAGAGCTGGAGCCACAGAAGTTCATGTGATGATCACCAGTCCTCCCGTGAAGTATAGCTGCTATTATGGAATCGATACTCCAGACAGATCAAAACTTATTGCTGCCAAAAAACCCATTGAGGATATTGGTATTGAGATTGGTGCAGATAGCCTATCATATCTATCTCACGAAGGTCTGGCTGATTGCCTGAAAAAATCTGGTTTAGGTACCTGTATGGCCTGTTTTGATGGCAATTATCCCGTTCCGGTTGAGGAAAGCAAATGAGCGTAGACTACAAAGATGCCGGTGTAAACATCGGGAAGGGCTATGAAGCCGTTCAAAGAATCAAAAAAGATGTTGAATCCACCCATGGACCTGAGGTCGTGGGGGGCATTGGTGGCTTTGGAGGTATGTTTGCACCTGATGTTTCAGGGATGACACAACCAATTCTTGTTTCTGGTACCGACGGGGTTGGTACAAAACTTAAGCTGGCATTTGCACTGGATAAACACGACAGCATTGGGATTGACTGTGTTGCGATGTGTGTGAATGATGTCATCTGCGTCGGTGCAAAGCCATTGTTCTTCCTTGATTATATAGCTACTGGAAAGCTTGAACCTCAACAGGTTGAAGGTATCGTGGCCGGCATTGCTGAGGGTTGTCGTCAGAGTGGTGCCGCTCTGGTTGGGGGTGAAACTGCCGAGATGCCAGGTTTCTATGCCAGGGGTGAATACGATGTGGCTGGATTTACGGTTGGAATGGTTGATCAGCCAGATATGATTGATGGTAAGGCTGTGAAAGATGGAGATGTGATCATCGGATTGTCTTCTTCAGGGGTCCACTCAAACGGTTTTTCTCTGGTAAGAAAACTATTCCCCGAGGATCATTGGAATGAAAGTTTTGACGATTCCACATTGGGTGAAACCTTACTTACTCCTACAAAAATTTATGTAAAATCAGTACTCAGTGTCATGGAAAATCATTCCATTCATGCTATCGCTCATATTACGGGTGGAGGGTTTATCGAAAATATTCCCCGCGCCTATCCCGACCAATTTCAGGCAGTTATTAATAAGGGGAGTTGGCCCCTCCACAGCATTTTTAACCTGATCCAAGAAACTTCTCTGCTTGATGATGATGCCATGTACAACACTTTCAATATGGGAATTGGGATGGTGATGATTGTGACAGCTGAGGATATCGATCCAATTCTAGCTCAATTGAGGGAGATGGGTGAACAGGCTTCACAGATTGGCTATATAAAGAATAGAAATAATGGAGAATCACCTATATGCTTCGAATAGGTGTCCTGGTTTCCGGCGGCGGTACGAATTTACAAGCCATTATTGATGGTATCGAGTCGGGCTACATCCCTGATGCAAGTATTGAGCTAGTCATCTCCAATAAGAAAAACGCCTATGCGCTTACCCGTGCAGCTGAAGCAAATATTGAAACCTCCATCATTGGGAGAAAGCAATTTGAATCTCCAGAGGCATTTGATGAGGCGCTAGCCGACTGTCTAAAGGCTGCCAACATCGATCTGGTGCTCCTCGCTGGATTTATGGCCATACTGGGCCCCGGTTTTTTTACAGATTTTAAAAATAAAGTAATGAATGTGCATCCTGCGCTTATACCCGCCTTCTCAGGGCCAGGTTATTATGGATTAAGAGTCCATGAATCTGTTCTTGATACTGGCTGTAAGGTCACAGGTGCCAGCGTTCATTTCGTGACACCTGAGGTGGATGCCGGTCCGATTATCCTGCAGAAGTCTGTGGAAGTTAAACAGGGGGATGATCCTGAAACTCTACAACGCAGGGTCATGGAAGAGGCAGAGTGGAAGATTTATCCTGAAGCAGTTCGATTATTCGCCCTGGGATTTCTGGAAGTCCGTGGGCAACACGTATATATAAACAATTGAAACAAAGAATAAGATCTAGGGAGTAGGGAATGAAACGTGCGTTGATCAGTGTCTCTGATAAGAGCGGGGTATTAGAGTTAGCTCAGGTACTCAACGAAAAGGGTGTAGAAATTATTTCCACTGGCGGTACGGCTAAACTGCTGACAGACAATGATATACCAGTGATTGGAATTAGTGATATTACTGGATTTCCAGAGTGTCTGGGAGGACGTGTCAAAACCCTTCAGCCAAAGATTCATGGTGGAATTCTGGCTAATCGTAAGATTGAAGCTCATCTTGCAGAAGCAGATGAATTGGGTATCCCCATGATTGATCTTGTCGTTGTGAATTTATATCCATTCAAGGCAACCATCCTCAAACCAGGTGTAACCATGGCCGATGCTATCGAAAATATTGACATCGGGGGAGTGACGCTCATCCGCGCAGCTGGCAAAAATTCTGATTCAGTCACATTACTTACTGATCCAGATGATTATCCTGGTTTTGTTGAAGGCTTTAAGACAGGTACCCTCAATGATGCCTTCCGGAAAAACATGGCACTCAAAGGTTTTCGTCACACAGCTTCATATGATACTCTGATCAGTCAATATCTGGCTAAGGAGCTGGGGGATAGTGAGTTACCAGAGCAAATGTCTATGACATATGAGAAACAGCAGAGTTTGAGATATGGCGAGAATCCCCATCAATCCGCAGCATTTTACCGCGAAGTGTCCCTCCTTGATGGCCGTTTGAGTGGTGCCGTTCAACTTCATGGAAAAGAGCTCTCGTATAACAATATTGGTGATGCTTCAGCAGCCATCGAAATGATCCGAGAATTTACAGATCCTACTGTGGTAGCCTTAAAACATGCTAATCCATGCGGAGTGGGTACAGCAGATACTCTTTTTGGCGCTTATGAGCGAGCATATAAGGCAGACCCAGTCTCAATCTTTGGTGGGATTGTCGTGCTCAATGGAGAGGTGGATGAAGCAACCGCTATGGAGATGAACAAGATTTTCCTCGAGATTGTTATTGCCCCTGCATATTCCGAAGCCGCCTTAGCTGTCCTCAAGAAAAAGAAGAATCTGAGACTTCTTCAGTTGGCAGATATTATGAATCCTGTAACTCCAGAACCATATTTCTACAAGAAGGTTGATGGTGGACTGCTGATTCAGGAAGCCGATCATCATGTTATGGATGATGAAAATTATAAGGTCGTTACCGAAAAACAACCTACAGAGCGGGAGTGGGCAGATCTGAAACTGGCCTGGAAGGTTGTCAAACACGCCAAATCTAATGCTATCGTGGTTGTGAAAGATGGTGCCACCCAGGGTGTTGGAGCAGGTCAGACCAGTCGTATCTGGGCGGTGGACAATGCTTTGGACCGCAGCAAGAGTTCGACCGAAGGATCCTCATTGGCCTCAGATGCATTTTTCCCTTTCTCGGATTCTGTCGAGAAAGCACACACAGCAGGTGTAACTGCTATCATTCAACCAGGTGGTTCAGTCAGAGATGAAGATTCTATCGCTGCCTGTGATAAGTATGGGATTTCAATGGTCCTGACAGGTATGAGGCATTTCAAACACTGATTTTTGCTTTAGTGTAAGATGGCTGACACTTACTGTCTGATTTGTATTTGACTGTAGGGGAAGAATACTAATATTGTCATGAAAAATAAACTGAGCTAAAGTTGCTCATAATCTAGTGAGGGAGTATCCGTGAAAAAATTAGCCCTGTTAATGATAGTTGCCAGCCTATTTGTCTGGACCTGTAGTTCCAAACATGAGCATCCCGGTGCTTTTGCAGAAAAAAGCGCTGTACAGGAGCACGGTGGACAGGAACATGGTGGAAAAGAGCATGGTGGTCAAGAGCACGGTGGACAAGAACATGGTGGAAAAGAGCATGGCGGAGAAGCCGTACAGACTTTTACAGCCGCTGATATCAAAGGTGCCATGAATGCATATATTACTATGCGTGAAGATGAAGGTATTTTCAAAATAACAGATGAGAAAACGGATGAAGAATTACAGCTAAAATTTGTAAAAATTCACGATCCGGTTAGAAAAATTGAGGGTAAGGGATTTTTTGCCTGTACAGATTTTGAAGTCGTAGGAGAATCGGGAAAACTGTATGATCTGGATTTCTGGCTCAACCCAGAAGATGGCAGCTTAAAGGTTACTGAAGAGAAGATACATAAGCACCCCATGAAAACAGAGGCAGGTTGGGAAAAGAAAGCCCGCTATACATTTATCAACGATAACCCCGTAGAGATTGACTAGGAAAACTTCAGCATAATGAAACACTTCTTGAATAAAATAGTGCTTTTGAGCCTGTTGCTAGTAGTGGGCTTGATGGTCTCCTGTGCCTGTCCTTTGAAGGACACACCTGTGACCCAAACAGAGGATGTCCAGAAGCATGAGGAGGATCGACGATTCTCTTTCACCTATTCTGTACAAGTTCATCCCACAGATGAAGCTCTGGATATATTTTTGCCAGTAGCCCAGAGCAACACCCAGCAAACCATTCTGGATGTTGCCATCGAATCAAACATCAAGGGTAGGTTTGGTCAAGAAGTGCTTTATGGGAACAAATATTGGCATGCAAATCTTCCCCAGGGAACTTCTGATACGCTGGATATACGACTGACATACCAGGTCGCCCGACAAACAAACTCCATTGAATATCGCGAAACCCTGGATATGCCAATTTTATCTGAAAGAGATAAAGAGCTCTTCCTCAATGCAAATTCACGTGTACCTGTAGCCGGAGAATTGGTTGACAGCATTCGTACCGCTCTGGCACCTGCCGAACCGATGTCCCTGGATAAGGCTCGCTCTATCTACGATTATGTTGTTGGTAATATGGAGTATAAGAAAGTAGGGACTGGTTGGGGAAATGGTGATACTTACTGGGCTTGTAGTGAAAAGTATGGAAATTGTACAGACTTCCATGCATTATTCATCTCCCTGGCCCGAGTAGAGCAGATTCCATCCCGTTTTGAAATTGGTTTTCCAGTACCTCTTGATAAGGATTCTGGAACCATTTCTGGTTACCATTGTTGGGTAAATTTTTATTTACCTGAATCTGGATGGTTTCCCATAGATGCATCAGAAGCAAAAAAAGATTTAAGCAAACAGGATCTTCTTTTTGGCACTCAACCTTCTGATCGTCTTCAATTTACTATAGGTAGAGACCTGGACTTAGGCGAGGGACACAATAGTGGTCCGTTGAATTATTTTATCTATCCTCATATCGAGCAAAACGGTAAGATATATTCAGATTACACCCGTTCATTTGAGTATAAAAAAAGCTAATACTTAACATCCCTATTTATTTACTGGAGTTCTAGCCGCGGAACTCCAAACCCAGTCTGTAATTACTTATTGTCGGATTGCTGACGCTTATAGTTGCGATTAACATTGTTTTTCAACGCTTAGAATTGATATTGTCAAGGATGCAGGAAGCATCCAGATGACACTTTAAAATTTAAGGGAGAATATTTGTGAAAAAGTTACTCGTAGTTCTAGTTGTTTCAATGTTCGTGCTTATGAGTTGCGCGCACAAAGAAGCATGTAAATCAGAAAAAGAAGCAGGCTGTGAATCAAAAGAAGCCCATGTTTGTACAGAGACTTGTGATCATTCAGATCATAAAGCAATGGCCAAAGACCATGTTTGCACAGAGGCTTGTGATCATTCAACTGATGCAATGGCAAAAGACCACAAATGCTCAGCAGAATGTCAAGCTAAGTGGATGGCTGCTCATATGGAAAAGATGGGGGCAGATCACGTTTGCACAGATGAATGCAAAGTTGCTCATATGGAAAAGCATAAAGCAGATCACGATTGCTCAGCAGAGTGTAAAGCGGAATGGAAAGCTGCTCATATGGAAAAGATGGGGGCAGATCACGTTTGTACTGATGAATGTAAAGCTGAGTGCAAATCGAAACATGCTGAGGGTGAACACGCTGGCGAAGCAGTCGAAGGTGAACATGCTGGTGAAGCTGTTGAAGAAGAAGGTCATGAGGGTGGAGAGGATAAAGATTAATTTTGTAAATCTTTAAACCACTTGAAGTGAATTTTAAAGAATGGGGAGGACAATTTGTCCTCCCCATTCTTTTTTTTACAGCTCATCCAAAAAAGATTATATTGAGATGGAATTTAATCTGAAATATCACATAAATGGGGAATCCAGAAATGAAGGTATTGGTTGTTGGTGGTGGGGGACGAGAACACACACTTGCTTGGAAATTGGCACAGAGTGCGCGAGTCTCGAAAGTGTATTGTGCACCTGGAAACGCAGGAACAGCAGGCATTGCCACAAACCTCCCAATTTCTGACAATGATATCCCAGCTCTGCTCAGCTTTGCAAGGGACAACAACATTGGTCTGACCGTCGTAGGTCCTGAAGTTCCTCTGGTTGCTGGAATTGTAGATGAATTTGAAGCAGCCGGCTTGCGAATATTTGGTCCCAATGCCAGAGCAGCAATTCTTGAGGGCAGCAAAGTCTTCACCAAGGAACTGCTCTACAAATATGATATACCAACAGCAGAGTACCATCGTTTTACCAATCCCTCCAAAGCTCTGGAATATTTGGAATCCAATTCAACCTACCCTATCGTGATAAAAGCTGATGGTCTCGCCGCTGGTAAAGGTGTCCTCATATCGCTTACAAAGGAAGAAGCCCAACTGGGAGTACGGGAAATGATGGAGGATAGAGTCTTTGGACAGGCTGGAGATGAAATCATTATCGAAGAATTCATGACTGGTCCCGAGCTTTCCATGCTTTGCTTTGTTGATTCGAAAACAGTAGTACCTATGGTATCTGCAAAGGATTACAAGCGGATTGGAGAAAATGATACTGGCCTGAATACTGGAGGTATGGGAGCCATTTCACCCAATCCACTGTATGATGATGAGCTAGAACTTCACTGTCTTGAAAACATTATCGAACCTACTCTCGCAGGTATGCGAAAAGAGGGGAGACCCTTTAAGGGGATTTTGTATTGTGGTATCATGCTCACAGAAGCTGGTCCAAAGGTCCTGGAATATAATGTCCGCTTCGGTGATCCTGAAACTCAGGTGATTTTACCCCGGCTAAAAACCGATCTCCTTGACATATTTGAAGCGGTCATAGATGATAGCCTGGCTGACTTGGACGTGAAGTGGGATCAATCTGCGGCAGCAACTGTTGTTTTAGCCTCACAGGGCTATCCTGAAGCCTATCCAAAGGGATTAGTGATATCTGGACTGGATCAAGTCCAGGACTCCGTGGTATTCCATGCTGGGACCGCAGAAAAAGGCGAAGAGGTTGTAACTTCTGGAGGTAGAGTCCTCACTATTACAACGAGAGCAGCGACTGTTTCTAGCGCACTCAGCTCATCTTATCAAAACGCTGACTTGATTCACTTCAGCGGGAAAACTATGAGAAGGGATATAGGAAGTTAGATATGGTTAAGCATGTTGTTTCATGGGAATTTGCTCAAGATAATAAAGCAGCCAACTTGACAAAGATGAAAGCCCTGTTGGAAGAACTGCCGGCACTTATTCCAGAGATAGTGGATTATGAGGTCGGATTAAATATTAAGGATTCAGAATTAGCTATGGATATGGTGTTGATCTCAGCTTTTGCTGATGAAGTTGCTCTCCAGGGTTATGCTAAACATCCTGACCACCGGCGGGTGGTGGAAGAACTGCATCTTGTTACCACAAGAGCTGTTATTGTGGATTATAAGGTATAAGTAAAAGGGGTTTGATGCTTGCCAGATCCATTATCCTCATCGAAGCAGCCTAAGACAGTTCAACCAGTTTCCGGACGACCGGGGGGAGGACTAAACTGGTTTCAAACTATCATTCAAAAGTAATAGCTTTGTATTCGGAAACTGGCTCATTCTCTTTCGCTTCTATGAAATGGATATATTCTGAGATACTGCCATATGTATCATTGTAGAATTGAGTTGATTGAATTCCGACTTGATTAATCAAACCAGAATAATTCGAGAATGGCCAATCTTCGGGAGTAATTACCAGCCTAGCCCTCACCGGATTCATATGTATGTATTTTGGAAGATACGAGTAATGTCTGAAATCTTCAAGAGCAACTGATCTAAATGGTCCTGAGAAAACATGACCGGTATGTTGGTATTTTCGATTAAAATATTTCGCATAGGAAAGCTGTAAACGCTGGAAGAAAACACTTACGCTTCCTTCCGTTTTTAACTTCAGAAAATAGTGAAAATGATTTGGCATGAGGCAATATGCTATCACTTCAAAATGATTATGAATGTCTAACTTTAATGCCTTGTCCGTAAACCAATCATAGTCAAAGCCAGTATTGAAAAGCGTCTGTTGATCATTCCCTCGATTAAAAATGTGTACTACACAACCTGCTGATAAATCAGCTCTATCAAAGCTTAATGCCATGATTACTCCTGCAACTATGTTAGGGGGTTCTGGCAATAATAAATGAATATTATCTTTTAACAAGGAATTTCAAGAAATGTGGATGAATTATAAACCTGTTTGGCTCATTGCATTCGCTGAAAACAGGTTTATGCAGCTCAACCAGTTTCCGGACGACCATGGGGAGGACTAAGCTGGTTTCAATCCATCTTGGAATCAGAAACCTGTTTGGCTCGCCAGGCTCGCTGAAAACAGGTTAATCAATCAAGAAATAAGCTTTTTAACCTCAGCGAGAGCCTTATCACAGATCTCACCTGTCAATCCTTTGACATAGGTCTCAATGGTCTCAGCCTCAATCCCGGCTTCCGTCATCATCTTAACCATTTCAGCATAACTCATTCTCTTGCCGCGGGTTTGTTTCTTCAAATGATCATAGCCATCTGAGGCACCTCTATCACGTTCAACAAGCTGGACAAGTTCAGAGAAAAATTGACCATTATTGGCCAGCTCTTCATCCATCTTGGCATCGTTGATGAGAATATCACCAGTTCCGCGCTGAGCATAGATCACAGCTAATACTATATGTCCAAAGGCGGTTCCGATATTGCGCTTGACAGTAGAATCTGTGAGATCTCGTTGGAGTCTGGTTTTCATAAACTTCTGGCTGAAAAAGGTAAGCAAACTTTCAGCGAGTTGAGCATTACCTTCAGAATTTTCGAATTTAATCGGATTGATTTTGTGAGGCATGGTTGAAGAACCGATGGATGATGCATCAGCTTTCTGGAATAAGTATGCCAACATAAAATAGGTCCAGATGTTCTGATCATAATCGATGAGAAGACCACTCAGTCTTTTAACTGAATCAAGAAGTATTGCATAGGTGTCCCCGGGCATGATCTGTAGGCTGAAAAGGGTATGTTCCAGACCAAGTTCTTCAACCACTTCACGAGTTAATTCAAACCAATCTACATCTGGATAAGTACCCACAAAGGCATTCAAGTTTCCAGTGGCCCCAAGAATTTTACCCTGGATATTCATGTCCTTTAATTCAGAGTACATTTTGGCAAATCTAAGGCTGTAAAGTGCCAGTTCTTTGCCCATCGTGGTTGGGGTTGCGACTTCACCATGGGTGCGACCGATCATGCGTCTGTCACGATTGTCACTGGCAAGTCCTGAAAGTTCTCTGATAAGACCCTTGAGATGTTTCAGGAGAATATCTCTGGCAGCCACTATCATGAGACCATGTGAAAGATTGTTCACATCTTCAGATGTGAGACCAAAATGTACATAGGGTCTCACTTTTTCAGGCAACTGACCCTTGATAAATTCGATAACTGCAGCCACATCATGTTTTGTACGACTTTCAATTTCCTTGACTGTCTTTAAATCTTCGGTGTCAATATCCGTGTAAATGGACATATAGCTTTCCTTCCACCAATCCTCACGACCAGTGGCTTTTAGAAAAGCTTTCAAATAGACCATTTCAACATGGATTCGTTCCCGGATCAAACGGCTTTCAGAAAATGCGTCCTGAACTTCTTGAAGATCACTGGCGTAGCGACCATCAAGGGGCGATAGATTGAAAAGTGTGTCAGAAGACAATGGTTTCATTCCTTTCTGGTCCATGTGAGAGGATGGTAATCGGTATTTCAACGAAATCTTCGATGAATTTGATATAGCTCTGGATACTCTCAGGAAGATCTGCTTTAGATTTCCCCTGTAATTTTGCCCACTCTTCCTTAGTAAGATCTGCAATGTAAGGAATGTCAGTATATATGGGTTCAACCAGTTCCAGGGTAGGAGCATCTGCTGGGAAATAGTCAATTTCTTTCCCATTAATTTTATAACCTGTACAAGCTTTTACGCCATTTACCAGAGCGAGGGTATCAATCTTGGTCATTGCCAGCTCTTGAATACCTGATATCCGGATAGCGTATCGCAGAGCATAAAGATCAAGATGTCCAACTCGTCGGGGACGACCAGTTGTTGCACCGTACTCATGACCTGCTTCTCTCAGGTTTGTCGCTGCATCTCCATCCAACTCGGTGGGAAAAGGACCCTCACCAACTCGGGTGGTATAAGCTTTTGTGATGCCCAGAATTCTGATAGGCACACCCGGAATAGCACCGCCACCCACAAAGGCAGCTGCAGCAAGTGTGGAACTCGAAGTGACAAAGGGATAGGTGCCATAGTTTAAATCAAGCAGGGTTCCCTGAGCACCTTCAAATAGAACCTGCATTTCAGCGTTGCTGGCAACGCGTACCAGGTCTTCTGTATCGGTGACAAACTCTTTAAAGTCGGAACCGTAGGAAGCGTATTCCTGTGAAACACTTTCACAATAATCTTTAAACTCAGACTCAGAGAATATCCCATCATTAATGAGAATATCTCTCACATCTCTGAGCGAGTTTTTGATGCGATCAATGGCATCATCAGCGATAATATCCAGGATTCTTAAATTGATTCGGGAGGCTTTTTGAGAGTATGTCGGACCGATGCCACGACCCGTAGTTCCAATTTTGCCACCCTCTTTGGCATCAATCAACTGATGGTGAGGAAAAATCACATGGGCTCTGGCGCTGATTTGTAATTTTGGAGCGTGGCCGCTGTCAGTGAAAGATTTGATTTCTTCCAGAAGATCCTTGGGGTTGATAACTACACCGGTTCCCAGGATACATTGTTTATTGTGAAGCATTCCAGAGGGCATGTAATGAAATTTATAAGTCTCACCGGCATGCATTACCGTATGACCTGCATTTCCACCCCCATTGAAGCGTACCACAAGATCACTCTGTTCAGCCAGTACATCAACTAGCTTACCTTTACCTTCATCACCCCACTGAGCACCAACAACGATGGTGTTTTTCATGCTTTCTCCTCTTGAAAAAACATCGTTTTTTTCATGGCTTCCTGTTGAAAAAAACGGATTAGAAAATTTTTCAATTATTTAGAAATCGGCGCCATAGTTAGGAGCCTCTTTAGTTACCTGCACATCGTGGGGATGACTCTCTTTTAACCCAGCCCCGCTAATCTTCACGAATTGAGCGTTTTTGCGTAATTCATCAATATTGGCTGTACCACAATATCCCATTCCCGCTCTCAATCCACCAATGAGTTGATAAACCACATCTTTGATGGCACCACGGTAAGGAACCCGACCCTCAATACCCTCTGGTACGAGTTTCTGAGTTGATTCCTGGAAATAGCGATCTGCCGAACCTGCATTCATAGCTGAAATGGATCCCATGCCACGATATACCTTATAGGCCCGCCCCTGGAAAAATTCTTTATGCCCTGGACTTTCATCTGTACCGGCCAGAAGTCCACCAATCATGATGGTAGAAGCCCCTGCTGCAATAGCTTTGGGTATATCACCTGAAAATTTGACACCACCATCACCGATAACAGGGACACCATGTTTGTCAGCCTCCTCGGCGCAGTTAGCAATGGCACTGATTTGAGGCATACCCACACCTGCAACAATGCGAGTAGTGCAGATGGATCCTGGTCCAATTCCAACCTTGACTGCATCAGCTCCGGCATCGATGAGGGCTTTGGTCGCCTCAGCGGTAGCAATATTTCCAGCAATAATCTGAATATTGGGATATTGAGATTTGATCTTTTCCACAATCGTTGTCACATTCTTTGAATGACCATGGGCAGTATCTACCACAATGACATCTACACCAGTATGCATAAGATGTTCAACGCGATCCAGGGACTCAATCCTGGCACCGACGGCTGCACCAACTAATAAGCGACCATTTGCATCCGTGGCGGAATTGGGGTACTCAACCGCCTTCTCAATATCTTTTATTGTGATTAAACCTTTGAGCTCATTGTTTTTCCCCACGAGGGGCAGCTTTTCAATTTTGTACTGTTTCATGAGTGCACCGGCTTCTTTGAGCGTGGTGGATTCATTCCCTTTGATCAAATTATCCTTGGTCATTGCATCGGCAATCAGACGTGTGAAATCTTCTTCAAAACGAATATCCCGATTGGTAATAATTCCCAACAAAATGCCGTCAACTACTACAGGTACACCGGAAATATGATACCGTGCCATGAGGTCTGCAGCATCACCAACGGTATGTTGTGGCGTGAGTGAGAAGGGATCAGTAATAACACCATGCTGAGAACGCTTAACTTTGTCCACTTCCAGAGCTTGCTGTTCAGGAGTCAGGTTTTTATGAATGATACCAATCCCACCAACTCGGGCCATGGCAATGGCCATACGAGATTCAGTAACTGTGTCCATGGAAGCAGACATCAGGGGAATATTGAGTCGAATGTTTCTGGTGAGCTGGGTGGAGACGTCTACATCATTTGGCAATACATCGGATTGCGCTGGAACCAGCAACACATCATCAAAAGTGATTGCTTCGAAGGTTTTGTATTTTCGCATGGTGAACCTCTTAAAATATTAAATATATAAAGTGTTGATCAATAGGGGCATTTCCATCAAATCGCAGGTTCAGAAGGGTAGGCTGTAAGCTTTTGGGGAAGAATCGGCAGATTGGATGGTGAGCATTCATCTTGCACCGCAAAGTAAACGAGAGCACCCCTCATGCAAAAGGAAAGGATGGGTGAATTAAGATTATTATGAGCCTGAAATTGGAATCACAATAATTCACCCTACATTCTCCCATGACGCAAAACCCAAAGCCATTATCTCTATATATCCATGTGCCGTTTTGTAAGGCAAAATGTACCTATTGTGATTTTTATTCTATTGTGGGACGGGAAAATTCTATCCCGGTCTATTTAAAGAGCATTCTAAAAGAGATTAAGCAGAAAACGCGTGAGCTGGACTTGTCCAAACATTATTTGGATACCATCTTTTTTGGAGGCGGAACTCCAAATTTGCTCGAGCCAAATCAACTTGGCCAATTGCTGGAAGCGCTCCTTAATCTTACTCAAGCAGGGGAGGACATGGAGATCGGGATGGAAATCAATCCAGGGGAAGCCAGCCTTCAGAATCTCAAAGCCTACAAAACCCTGGGCATCAATAGAGTCAGTATCGGCATGCAAAGCTTTCAACCTCACCTACTCACCTTTATGAGCCGCATTCACTCCGCAGAGAAGAGTTTTTCAACTTATGATGATGTCCGCAGAGCTGGATTTCAAAATGTGAGTGGAGATTTGATTTTTGCCGTCCCTGGACAGACCCGGGAAGAATGGGTTGGCGATTTAGAGCGACTCCTCAGCATGCAACCCGAACATATATCCACATATTCTTTGACGGTGGAAGAAGGAACTGCCCTGCACAGGTGGGTGGAGGCTGGCCATGTGAAGATGCTGGAGGAAACAGTCGACAATGGGATGTATGACTGGGGTCGAGATTTCCTGGAAAAATCAGGCTACCCCAACTATGAAGTTTCAAATCATGCCAAGCCAGGTTATGAATGCCGTCACAATCTGAATTATTGGACAGGTGTGGACTATTTGGGTTTTGGACCAGCCGCTCATTCCTATTTCGGGGGACGTAGATCCTGGAACATTCGAAACCTGGATGCTTACTTGTCTGATGTTATGAATTCAGGTACCGGGGAAGCCGATTCAGAAATGATATCTCAATCCATGGCCCGCAATGAGATGATTCTCACTCGATTAAGACTCACTCAGGGTTTGAACTTGGAGGAATTCTCAATGATTTATGGTGAGAATTTGCTCCAGACAAAAAAAGATATGTTCGAAAAGTGGGCTGACAAGATCATCGTTTCAGATGACCATTTGAAGATTACGCGTGGGGGCTGGGCTTTAACTGATGAGATCAGCTCAGATTTGATGTCACTTACTCTCTAGAAATTTCTTTTAATCCAGATTGATAGTAATGGATTGTTCCTGCTGCACCAGGACAGTTCCAGGATGTGCCCCTTTGGGTTTACTGAGGTGTTTGCGCTGACAATATTGGACCACAACAATGCCTGAATGCTTGGCTTTGGAATTCCGGGCAGCATATTCAGCTGCGGCGATAATGTCGATGTGCTGTGGAGCCTGGCTCCCAGTACGAAGGACAACGTGAGATCCCCTGACCTTGCGAGCATGAAACCACCAGTCATTCTTATTCGCAACTTTGAAGGTGAGGGTGTCATTATCCTGTGAACTGCGACCTACAAGAATGTCAAACCCACCGGGAGACTGATACTTTTTATAGGGTTTGCGGTCCACTTGCTGCTTACCTGAGCGATCAAGAGATTCTCCATGCTTTTGCAGGAAACTCAGCAATTGATTATCATCAGGATTATCGGAGAGTTGTTCAAGAGCCTGAATATCCCCTTTAACAGTACCAAGAATACCTTCCAACTGGTTCAGCTTGCCCTGAAATTTGCGGATTTTTTTGGCTGTTGATTCTATGGCCTTATGAAGAGGAACATCATCCTCAATCTGGATAGTTAAGTCTCGTTCTGTTGGCGAAAGCTCAGCCGGGATGGTGAGCAGGCCATCCGTACCGCTCATCCCCATGGCAAGTCCGATTTGAAGTGCTTGAAGTTTTTGCTTTAACTCAGGCCAGGTCCTGGCATCAACTAATTCTGATTCAATTTTCCCCGCTTTGCTCTTCCAGCGTTTCAATACAGTTCGTGCGGTTTTCTGGAGAGAGGCAGCGGTGGTCTCTTTTGGTTTATTGGCATGTTTCAAAACATCAATGGTAAATTCACTTACATTCATTTCTGAATTACCATCTGCAGGTCCAAAAATGATTGAATTATTATTCCAATCCATTGATAGACCATCTTTTGCAGCTATTAGTTGGGTGTGTGTAACACCTGTCCCTGGGATTGATGTGGGAAGCTCGTCCATAGGGGTCAACCAATTATTACTGATGGGAGGGAGTTCATCCTGTTTTAGAAAGCTATCCAGAAGTAATCCCCCTGAGAGGTAGTAAACATTATTGGCACTTGGATAGGCTCCTAGAATGAGCTCATCACCATGGCTCAAGTCTATCTTCAATAGCCGATCTTGAGCGTGAATGCTGATACTGCGAACTTCTGATCCAGAAGATATCTTGCGTAGAACCTCAACTCTTTTTCTGGGGAGAGAAGAGGACTGTGAAGAGGTAATAGTGACCTGATTGCCCTTTTTTTCCCACGAGAGCAAGAAAACCTGATCTGAATCCAGGAATTGAATATCTAGACGACCTTTTCTGAAAGTATAGGTAAGACCCAGCGCACGACCCTTGAGCTGTTTATCCAGATGTTGCATCCAGAGCCATATAGCAGGCCATGATCTTATGAAATTTTGTGGTTCCACGCTGGTAACCTAAGTGATTTCTGAGAGATGTGAACGGTTTTCCATCCCAATCTGCGAGAATATCCCTCTCAAACTCTTGCCGCAGCTCCATGAATTCAGTCTCGCTTGAATGCATAACTTGAATATCTTATGGAACGTTCAATAATTAATCTTGTGCAGGATTCAAATGAAGTGAGACCCCTATGAAGCCAAATCATACTTTTGCTGATGGAAATACAACATCCATACTGGACAATCTGAATACGGCAGTATTTCGTGCCAATCTGGAAGGATCAGCATCGATTATTGATGTGAATCCAGCCTTTATCAAGATGTTTGGCTACAAAGACAAGACAGAAATTGAATCCGTGTCTATCATTGACTTCTATTCAGATCCAAATGAAAGAATTGAGATGCAGAATGAACTCACCGCCCGTGGGAACATCAGAAATAGAGAAATAATTTTAAAAAGAAAAGATGATTCGCTCTTCCCTGGACGGGTCTCATCCGTGCTGGTTAAGGACTCTAATGGAAAAAGCCTGTTTATCGATGGCGTCGTGGATGATATTTCAGAACTCAAAGCTAAAGAGGAGGAATTGTTAGCAGAACAGCAGGTGTTTTTTAGTGGACCTGTTGTTTTAATCCAATGGCCAGTGCGTGAAAATGAAGCTTTGATCAATATCTCAGAAAATGTTATAGACCTGCTAGGATATGAAGCTTCAGATTTTTTGAAGGGCGAAATTCTCTACCCTGATCTGGTCCATGAGGAGGATAGAGCAGAATTGCAGAGCCACATCAGATCAATACTGGCTGATGGTTCTGATATCATGCTGGTACATCCCTATAGATTGAGACAAAAGACCGGAGAATATATCTGGGTTCAGGACTATGCTTTCGTCCAACGAGATTCGACTGGAAAAGCTGTTGGGATTCTGGGATACATCTATGATGTGACGGCCTTGGAGGTTTCCAAGCGAGAATCTGTTGAAAAAGAGCAGCGTCTTAGAGATCTAGTGGAAAATTCCCCTACTGGAATATTGAGAATCGATGGTGAAGGTAATATCGTCGAGGTGAATCAAAGAATGGTGGATATGCTGGGTTCTCCCTCCAAGGAAGCCACCCAAAAATTTAATATGTTCAACTTTCAACCCCTCATTGATGCTGGTATTACTGGAAAATTTCAGGAAACCATATCAGAGAATAAAATCATTTCATTTGCCGGGAAGTATGATTCGAATTGGGGCAAAAATCTGCATTTCAAACTCATTATATCACCTGTTCTGGATGCCGAGGGTCAGGTAATTGGCGCTCAGGCAAATATGGAAGATACCACCAGTACTCACAAGGCTAAAGCAGACAAAAAAAAGCTACAGAGAGCCAAACTGGAAGAGCGCAGGATTTTCATGGCAGGTCCCATCATGATTATTAAGTGGGCTTTATCAGCGGATGATCCTGTGTTGTCGGTGAGTGAGAATGTTGAAAAGATTCTCGGGTATACCCTGGACGAATTCATGGGTGGTAATATGGTACCTGCTAAAATTATTCACCCCGATGACATCAATGCTGTCCGCAAAACTTCCCAAGAAGCCGTTGCCGGTGGGGAGACCGCTTTTGAATGCCCACCCTACCGACTTCAGAAGAAGGATGGAAGTTATATATGGGTAAGCGACTACAGCACCATCAATAGAGATGCTCAGGGCAATCCGGTACATTTCTCTGGGATCATCTGGGACATCTCAACTGTCATTGAAGCAGAGTTAGAGATGAAACTCCTCCTACGTGAAGTCCATCATCGGGTCAAGAACAACATGCAGGTTATCATCAGTCTCCTCAATATTCAAGCTGACCATGTGAAGGATGAGCGTTTGTCAGAAATTTTTGGTGAAACTCAAAATCGAATAAGAACCATGGCATTGATTCATGATAAGCTCTTTCGTTCTAAGCGGATGTCTGAAGTTGATTTTGGAAGTTACATCAGTTCGCTCATCCTGGAACTCAATAACTTTTATGCTATTGATCCTGGTCGTATACATATCCACCAAAAAATTGCAGAGATCAAGCTGGATATTGACAAGGCTATCCCCTGCGGGTTGATTGTCAATGAACTGGTTACAAATTCCCTGAAATATGCCTTCCCAGATAAGCGGGAAGGGGATATTTGGATTTCTGCAGGTCCAATTGGTGACAAAAAAGCAAAGATTGAGATTAAGGACAATGGTGTTGGGCTGGGGGAGGACCTGGTATTCGAAAAAACTAAGTCCATGGGATTACGTATCGTAAGAATTCTGACGGAACAGTTAGGTGGAACCTTAGAAATCAACACCGAGAAGGGATCTTCCTTTTCGCTGACCTTTGATCTTATCGATTGACCATAGCCTAAATAGCCCATGATTAAAGTTCTCTTTTTTGCTGACTCCCATCTTGGTTTTGACTTCCCCATTCGACCGAGAATCCATCGAAGAAGGAGGGGCTGGGATTTCTTCAAGAACTATCAGCTTATTTTAGATACTGCGGTAGAGGTGGGAGTGGATGCTTTGGTGCATGGCGGCGATGTTTTTTTTCGCTCAAAGATCCCTATACCAATTATTCAAAAAACATACGAACCATTGTTGCCCGTATTAGAGCGTGGAATTAAAATGTTTTTTGTGCCCGGTAATCATGAACGCTCCAGATTGCCTGCCTCGCCAATCTTTCATCATAAAAATTTCCATCTATTTGATCGGCCCAGATCATTTTCATTTGATATGAATGGCTTGAAGACAACCTGGGGTGGTTTTCCAAATATTCGTCACCAAGTTCAAAAAGATTTTCCAGCTCATCTAGCTCAGATCGGTTTTGAAAGTGAATCTACTGCTCTACAAATTTTATGCATACACCAGTCCATTGAGGATGCCGTCGTGGGAGCGCAAAATTATACTTTCAGAAAAGGACCCGATGTAGTGGGACGGGATCAATTTCCAGACTACTTGGATCTGGTGTTAAGTGGACACATTCATCGGCAGCAAATATTGAGGAGCAGGACAGGTACACCTATCATTTATTCAGGTTCTATTGAGCGAACTTCATTTGCAGAGCGTTTGGAAACGAAAGGATTCTTCATTTTAAACCTGTCAAAAGATGAGATTAACTGGGAATTTCGTCCGCTACCCGCTCGTTCCATGCATGAGATGACGCTCGCTTCGAATCAGTTGGATAGACAAAATCTCATCAAAGTCATCCTGGAGCAGTCTGAGAAGATTCCAGATGATGCCATATTTCGAATTCGAAGCGGGGTTGAAAAGCAACTAGAAATTCTCAAGATTGCTGATTTGCGAAAAGTGTTACCAGAGAGCATGAACATAGAGCTCCTTCCTCCAGTAGGCAAAACCCGTTACACCTGGTCAGCGTATTCGGATTAGTATGGAGATTGCCCCCCAATTATATCAGGATCAGAAGGGTTTACCCAAAACCTGCGGGGTCTACCTGTTTTTAGATGTGCGAGAATACCCACTATACATTGGAAAATCAGTAAATCTTAGAACCAGAGTGGCTTCCTATTGGCGCAACGACAGTGGCCAGGAAGAACGGATCCAGAGGATGGTGCATGAAGCTCAGAGCCTGAGGTTTGTAGAGACGGAAACTGAGCTCATGGCACTTTTACTGGAAGATTCTCTGATCAAAAAATACCTTCCAGTATACAATATCCGCCAGAAACAATTTCGAGATTACCGATATCTCCAACTCAGTGATGATGCCTACTCTCGTCTAATCACTATAGAAGACCCTGGGCATATCCAGACGAATATCTATGGTCCTTTTCGAGATCGCTTTTTCATCCAACGCCTCCAAGAAATATTTTCCAGATATCTGGGTTTCAGATCATGTGCTGAGTCAAATCCGAAGAAAAGCTGCATTGAACTGGATTTAGGGCAATGTCTGGGACCATGTGTCCTACCAGAGGTTGATGAAGCATATTCAATCGTAAGCAAGCAAGTTACCCAATTTTTGGAAGGGAAGGATCCCGGGATCATTTCAAAAATTGAAGGGAGGATTCGAGACTGCATCCAGGAAACCAGATTTGAGCAAGCCCAACGTTTGAGAGATGATCTTATCTTTTGTGACGCATTTTTCAATCGTCAGCGCTTCAATCACCGCTTCCGGGTGGAGCATCTCAAAATTGAGGGCAGGCGAGAGGGTATCCCAGGATATCTATTTGAAAATGGTGCTTTGAAAGAGGTGATTCTTAGAGATGGCCGGTTGTGCAAAGTGGGTGAACAGCTCGATCTTTTTGACCTCTCTGTTGTCAAGGAAGATGAATCCCGTTTTTTATTAGATAGAGCAAATCTGGTGTACAACTGGTTAAAAAAGAATCAGGGAGCAGTGAAGTACGAATTTCAGGAGTTGGGAACATCCTTTAGGTAGGGCCAGAACAAATCTTCCATCCCGCCAAATGACCCATCGATACTCATTGGAACTAGCTTTGCAAATGAATCTAAAATGACCACCGCATTCAAACTGGCATCTTCCTCAGTTGCGGCCTGTAGTCGTTTTACCATGCTAATATTGATAGTATCAATCTCTTCATAAATTTGACGCAAACCTTTCAGGGTCCAATCAGGTTCCAATCCATTTTTTGCCCGTGTGAATTGGGCGAGTAAATACATGGACATGGACCTGTATATTGACTCATCAATAGTGGCGAAAGGTAAATGTGTACCCACCATAGGTCTTAAAAAGTCTAGCGAGGGGCATCCACTGGTAACCATGATGATCCCAAGTATGGAACTAAGACCACTTTGCATGGAGACCTGTTCCTTGGAGTAGGTTCTCTCGGATGTTTCTATACTTAAGTCGATAATATCATAAGAAACATCAGATTTGAAAGCCGCTACAATGTCTTGAACATTCACCGCCACTGGACAATGTTCTACACCAGTGTCAGCCAGTTTACAGCCTTCACACATATGAAATCCCAGATCAGTCCAGACAGGTTTTTCTGTATCGGATAAGGTTTGATAAGCAAGTTTATCCGAGCTAAGAAGAACCTCAAATTCAATGGATCTGGAATCCGCCATTTTAAATTTGTATTTAAGCGATACTTGTGAGGAAGAATCTGTAGGCATTTACCAAGATAAAACGAGAAAGTTGGTTTTCAATGCAATTTAGGAAAGTATTATTCGTGTGTGATAAGGGATCACACTGCGGAACTATAAAAATTATTTTGGGTGTAATGAGAAGGAGATTAATTTAGTTTCAAAGGCTTAATAATGAATGAGGATTAAGAATATATGGATGTCCCACAAAAAAAACATCGCCGAAGAAAAAAGAGTAAGCGTTTTGAAAAGTCAGTTGTTCGTGAATTCGGTTCGGAGATCATGATTGGTATCATATTCTTTTTCGGAATATTTCTTCTTTACGAAGAGATGGAAATTAAAAGGTATGTTTTTGATGGCATTGTCTCAGGTTTTCAGTACGTTACGCATGGTATCAGCCATTTTTTAAGCAATCTATTGGGCAGAGCTGAGGAATATGAGACATCTGATATTGTCGGTGCAACATTGATTATCATTGCTCTCAATTTGTTGATAGCTCGAGTAAGACAGAAGTCCATTTCTATTTTATCTGAATTAACAGAATGTCCTGAATGTGGCGATGATCTTGTTCTGATTCATCGAAATATCTTCCAAAGAGCTTTTGGATTTGTATTCCGCTTAAAAATTCGTCGCTTTCATTGTCATAGCTGTGATTATGACGGTCTTAGAGTAAGGTCTCCAAAGTCAATTTAACGCTAGTCTATCCAAGGGTGAACCGGGGACTCCCAACCAAGTATGCCCTTTTAATAATATGAATTTCCTAAATCGATATCGAAAGATACCCAGATCGATTCTGTTGATGATCTCAGCAGCCTTTCTGATTCATATGATCAATGCTGGTTTTATCCTCATTCTCAATATCTACCTGCGAAAAAAAGGCTACGCAGACGAAAATATAGCTCAATTCAACTCTTTCAGGTTCCTGGGTGTTCTCTTTTTTGCATTCCCACTGGGTATATTTATAAAAGGTAAGGCGCTCAAGCCCTTTTTTCTGGCGTCCAGTCTTCTGGTCCCCCTGTTTAGCCTTTTCTTGCTCCTTTCAATCCAAGGGGGCAATGAGACCCGAATTACGCTTGGCTTCATTCTATGGGGTGTTTCGTTCATGATTCTCAATGTCTGTGGCCTACCCTATATCATGCGCTCTGCTCCTGAGGAAGTCGTCTCCGAAGCCATATCGTTAAATTTCTCAACTTGGTCTCTAGCCACCATTGTCTCAGGTTCCTTGATCAATATTCTTTCACGTGTCAAAGAGATAGTTGTTGGCGGTGTTATCATACCTCTTGATGAATTTCATATTATGCTGGTGATTATATCAATCAGCTCCCTGTCATTCATTCTGGTGTTATTTATCAAGGAGGCCAAACCTCGCTCTAGTTCCAGTAGCTTTTTCAAAAATTTGAGAGCATTGAGATCAGATTACGATTGGACCTTAATCGGTCGAGTATTGGTCCCCAATATGCTCATTGCTATTGGGGCAGGACTCACAATTCCTTTTGTGAATTTGTTCTTCAATAGCGTCTTTAAAGTAGATTCGGACACTTTCAGCCTCATAGGTGCCGGAACTGCCATGATTGTATTTCTATCGACCCTGTTTATTCCCATCATTCGTCGTAAGTTTGGTTTTAAAGTGGCTATCCTGATTCCTCAATCGCTGGCCATTCTATTCCTGGTAATTCTTGCCACAACCCAGCTAGCTCAAGCTTATTCGTGGGCATTTTATGTAGCTATTGCTGCTTTCATGCTGCGTCAACCTTTTATGAATATGGCTGGACCCATGACCAGTGAGCTTGGAATGAAATATGTAGGACCGAGGAATCAGGAATTGATTTCAGCTATTAGCTCCAGCATCTGGAGCGCTTCCTGGTTCATAAGTGCCAAAATTTTCCAGGTACTGAGGCAAATGGATCTTGAATACTATCAGATATTTTTTATTACTGCGGTGCTGTACGCTGTAGGAGTAGGTTTTTACCGCCTATTAATTAATGACTTTTTACGGAGATCTCCGAAAGATAGTCAAGGACCTGTTAACCTCGAAAATCCATTGCGCGGTATGAACAGGGGATAAGGAAAACTATGGAACCACTTAGTTCAAAACAGAAAAAATACTTAAAATCTAAAGCTCACCCCTTAAAGGCGGTGATTCAAATTGGGAAGGCTGGTGTGACCTCCCAATCGATTCAGAGCATTGACGCGGCCTTGAATTCACACGAAATGGTGAAGGTGAAGTTCATTGCTTTCAAGGAAGAAAAAGAAAAATTTCTTGATGAAATTATACAGGGCTCCAAGTCCCAGTTTGTAAGCCTCATCGGACATGTTCTCACCCTTTATCGCGAACATGAGGAAGCTGACAAGCGAAAGTACGATTTACCCAAATAAACTGATACCATGATCAATCTCCACAATATCACAAAAACCTATCCTGACAAGACGCTATTCAAGGCTCTGGATCTGGTTATAAAAAAGGGATCCAGAGTCGGTCTGGTCGGAGCCAATGGTTCCGGAAAAACAACCCTACTCAGGATGATTGTGGGTGAAGAGGATATCGATAAGGGCCAGATACAGGTAGATAGAAAAGTCAGCATCGGGTATTTGCCCCAGGAAATCACTGCCACCTCAGAAGATACGATTCTGCATGAAGTCCTGAATGTGATCCCCGAAGTCGGTGAATTAGAAATTCAGATTGAAAATTTGTCGCTGCAAATTGCTGAGGATTCTGACAATGAACAGCTTTTAAAGAGATTGGGTCGAATACAGGATGAATTTGAGCGACTCAATGGTTGGAGTTTGGAATCCGACGCCAAGAAAGTCCTGGGCGGGCTTGGATTCACACCGGAACAGATGAAAATCCCCCTTGATCAATTCAGTGGGGGCTGGAGAATGCGGGTTGCCCTGGCAAAACTCCTATTCAAACAACCCGATATCCTTTTGTTGGATGAACCTACAAACCACCTTGACCTGGCATCACTGATCTGGCTGGAAACCTTTCTAAAAGAGTGGGCTGGAGCTTTGGTCTTGATCAGTCATGATCGTACGTTCCTGGACAAAACAATCACTCAGATATTTGAAATCGATCACATGTCGATACAAATTTACGCTGGCAATTACAGCAAATTCATTGAAGAGAAAAAGCTGCGGATTGATCAACAGCTGGCAGCCTATCGAAATCAACAAAAAATGATCGCAGAAACTGAGCAATTTATTGAAAGATTCAGGTACAAGGACAGCAAGGCTAGTCAGGTCCAAAGTCGTGTTAAAAAACTTGAAAAGCTGGAGCACATCTTACCCCCTGAGGGTGAACAAAGCCGGATTTCAGTTCGCATTCCACAACCAGGTAGATCAGCCAGGATCGTTGCTGAGTTTAAGGGTGCGGCTAAATCCTATGGCTCTCTTGAAGTATTTTATGGATTGAATCTCCTGCTTGAACGAGGGCAAAAAATTGGTCTCGTGGGTCCCAATGGAGCCGGAAAATCAACTCTATTAAAAATGTTGGCCCAAGTTGAACCGCTTAGTGGTGGTAAACTGAATTGGGGAGAGGGTGTCAAATCTGCCTATTTTGCTCAACACCAGTTCGAATCCCTGCCCATGGAAGACACCATTTATAATTTGGTTTCCAATGAGAATCCGAAGTGGATTGTGACTGAGGTGCGAACTTATCTGGGAAGTTTCTTGTTTTCAGGTGAAACGGTTAACAAAAAAATCAAGGTCCTCAGCGGAGGAGAAGTATCGCGTTTGGCTCTCGCCAAGATGTTATCCGCCCCTTCGGATCTTATTCTCCTGGATGAGCCTACCAATCACCTTGATATGCGATCGAGGGATGTGGTTCAGGAAGCCATCTCCAGCTATACCGGTACCATGGTATGCATCTCTCACGATAGACATTTTTTGAATGCTGTCACCAATACAATTATTGAAGTTGATCAGGGCAAAATTCGAATATTTCCGGGGAACTATGAATATTATTTATGGCGAAAGAACCAGGATCAGGTTGAAAAATCAGAAAGACCTGAAAGTGTAGCCAAAGAAACCTCACAGAAATCTGCAAATACTGACTATCACATCAGGAGGAAATTGTCAAATCGATTGAAGAAACTCCCCATCTTGATTAAAGAATGTGAAGCTGCCCTTGCCAAACAAGAAAGTATCCTGAATGATCCATCCCTGGCCAGCGAGTATGAAAAAATCCAGTCAGCCATTGATGAGAAGGACTTACTGGAAGTAAAGTATTTGGAATTGCTGGAGGAGCTTGAAACCCTTCGAGCGGGCTTCTCATAAAAAAATAGGGCCAGGATAATCCCAGCCCTATTTCAATTTCTTGGAAGATTGGTTTAGATAACTTTGTGAACCAAAAGTCCGATCATAATGATCATTGCCACAAAAATCATCGCAACAGACCAGTTCCCTTTTTTGATCTCTTCCCATTCTTCAATATCTGATGAGAACCAATCGAAAACCTTCAGGGCAATAGCAACACCCACTGAAAATCCGATTGAGGCCACAACTGCCCAACCCAGACCTTCTGCATAGCGTTCCCAAATGCTTACTTCAAAGGGGTTGGCGGCAAAGACTGAAGATGCCATAAGCAGCAAAGAACCCATAAATAGCATTGATTTCTTGAACATTCTATTCTCCTTTTTCATATTCCACTCAGTTTACTAATTCTATTCCATCCGCAGACAGTCTCGTGTGAAAACATCTACGGTCATTCTATTATTGTACAGCTTTGCGCAACAAGCCCCGTCTGCTCTAAGGACCATGGCCTTACGATTGCTAAACTCGACGTCGGCAACAACTACGACATGATCTATGGGACTTCTGGCATGCTGTGAAACCGCCCCTCCGACAAGAAATGCTTGAAGGAGATCATCGGACAGCGTCGTATTTCGGCTGACAAGCTGAATCACAAATATCCTGCCCCATGATTCTTTCTCCTGCAAATCAAAGGCAGAGCGCGTCATATCAATTCCCTTTTGTCTATACAAATCCTGTGCATAAGAAGCGAGTTCAGAATTCTCGCTGATGGCTGGCTGTCCAGCCTGAATAATACCTGCCAGGAAAAGTAAAAAAAACAATCGAGCTAATATTGATATCAGTTTTGGTCGTTTCATCTGCTTAACTCAATTTCGATCAATTTTAAGTCAGGGGAGAGTGATATCAATATTTATTTCAAAAAGCTTGGTGTATTCACTAGGTATCATAGCCTGTGATATGATCATAGTCCGGATGGGTAAATTCCTGCTCAAAAGCGTTGATACCTGCCTTCATGGCGCCAACCAAATCGTCTCTGGAACATTTAACTGCCAGCTTTATAGCATTATCAATTGCCCGTGGGGTTGATTTGCCATGACATTTCAAGACTAACTTTTCAAGACCTAAGATAGGAGCACCACCATATTCCTGGTAATCACTAATCTTTTTAACTTTGCGAATTCCTCCTGAGAGCAGCATCATGCCAATTTTCCAGATGAGTTTTTTCTGGAAGGCCATGCGACCAAGTCCCATAGCAGCTTCTGCCATACCTTCCATGGTTTTAACAGCAATATTGCCCTTGAATCCTTCAGTTACCACTACATCAACAACACCCTTCATGAGATCGCTGCCTTCAATGTTACCATAAAAATTTATCTGTGGCAGGGATTCGAGGATTCTATTCACCTCAACGTATTTAGGACCACCCTTATTATTTTCCGAACCCATATTCAAAAGTCCAACCAGTGGTCTTTCAACTCCTGTTACTTTTTGAGAATAGGCATTCCCCATAAGGGCGAAATGAATCATATGATCTCGATCGACTGTAGTGTTGGCACCCACATCAAGAATGAGAGAGAAAATATCTTTGCGATTGAGCTGATTACTGGTGGGATACACAGCGGCCAGGGCGGTTCGGTGAACTGTTTTAATCCGGGGTATTTTTTGAGCGCTTGCTAAAATGAGAGCGCCTGTGTTCCCAGCTGAAATGAGTGCATCTGCTTGACCAGTCGATACTATCTCAGCAGCCTTGATCATTGAAGAATCAGGATATTTATCAAATATTTCTTTCGGTTTCGCATCCATGGGAATGGATTGTGGAGCATGAATGATCTCGACGAATTCGCGGACTTTTGGATACTTTGCTAATTCAGCTTCAAGAATTTCCTGATCACCTGCCAACAAAATATGAAGATTGCCAGCTTCGCAGGCTCTACAGACTCCATCGACAACAGCCTTGGGGCCATTGTCGCCACCCATACCATCAACTGCTATGCGATAATTTCTCAAGAATTTATTTTTCCCAGCTTCTAATCAATTCCATAATCAGACGGACACCGGCCCCTGAAGGTCCATCCGGAAGATAGGACCGTCCCTTCTTTAACCAACCTGAACCAGCAATATCAACATGACACCAGGATGTGCCTTCTTTGACAAACTCCCTCAGAAATGCACCAGCCGCAATGGTACCAGCTGTCCGGCCAGCACCGGTGTTCTTCACATCAGCAATGGTTGATTTGATATCTTCGGCATACTCATCATCCATGGGCATTTGCCATACACGATCTTGAGTTTTCTCACCAACAGAAAGGAGTTCGTCAGCAAAATCTTGATCATTGGTCATGATACCGCTATAGCGATGTCCCAGAGCAACGACAACTGCACCTGTCAGAGTAGCGAAATCTACTACGCCATCCAACTCAAACTTATCTGTTATGTATGCGAGTCCATCAGCCAGAATGAGGCGACCCTCGGCATCTGTATTTAAAATTTCAATAGTTTTGCCATTATAAGCTGTCAGTATATCCCCAGGCTTATATGCTTCACCACCATTCATATTTTCAGTGGAGGGAACCACAGCAATAATGTTCAAATTGGGTTTGGTCTCTGCAACCACATCCATGATACCAAGAACGGCTGCTCCACCGAGCATATCAAATTTCATCTCATCCATGCCGGCAGAAGGTTTGATGGAAATACCACCAGAATCAAAGGTGAGCCCCTTACCAACCAATCCTAAAGTTTTAGAGTCTTTACCACCACCCATGTATTCCATGATAATAAATTTTGGAGGAACATCAGAACCCTGGGCAACACCACTGATCCCGCCAAATCCCATTTTCTCAAAATCTTCGCGTTCATAAATGGTGGTTTTCATGCCACCCTTTTTAGCGATCGCTTCAGCCGTATCAGCCAGGTAGGTTGGCGTTGCAACATTTGAAGGATGGTTGCCAAGATCTCTAGCCAGTACAACACCCCCTGAAATTTTCATTCCGTAATCCAGTGTTTCCGCGATGTTTGCATTTGCAGTCGCGATGACGGATTGAATTCCAGCATAAGCATCATCAGCTTGCTTCTTATAATTCAAGAAGCGGTAACTTCCCATCACCAATCCTTCGGCCAAGGCTTGAGCATCCTCAACTTTCAGAATGTCTTCACCCATAAATTCTATAGCAAATGTACTCAGTTTGAGATTGATACATTTTTTCGCAGCAGTTGCAGTAGCCTGACGCAAGTAGTCTGCAGTATATTTTTTGGATTCTCCAAGCCCGACTGCCATATAGCGCTTAGCGGTGTCGCAATCAGGGGAGTACATGACCATAACTTGATTTAGCTTACCTTCAAATTCACCATTCTCCATGGCAAGATTTAACTTTTTTGAGAGCTTTGGATGAGCGTTCTTAAATTTCTCAGTGATCCCAGAATCAGAAAAAATACCGAATATGTAGGCCTCTTGGCCTTCAGGAAGTTCATCTAAATTTTTGTAGCTCAGGTTGAAAAGTGACATCTTTGTGCGTTCCTCTCGTTAAATCATTTATCTCGATTATAATTCGTCATACGTCTGAATTGTTCAGGCCTACAATCTAGAGTTTAAGCAGGCAGTTAAAAACCGGAAAAGTGAATACTTGATTGCCTTTGTCAATGAAAACAAATCTTGTGACTTTAGGGCTGTTCAGCTTTTTCCAGCAAGAATTCTTCAAGACCATTAAAGGCTGCTTGAGCCAGAGCATCCAGTCCTTCTTCCGATAACAAAAACATTTCTTCCTCGGGATTGGTCATAAAAGCACCTTCTATGAGGTATACCAAATATTCAGTTTGCCGGGTAAGGTAGTAGTAATAACGTGCCACCTTGCCTGAGGTCTCAATTCCCATGTTATGCATATGCGGATAGATCTTATCGCTCAAACCTTTGGCACTGGGCCAGGTATAGAAGGTCGATGCCCCCTTTGCTTCCAAAATATTCCGACTTGCACCAGGTGCGTTATTGTGAGCCATGACAAAAATATGGACGCTATCCTCTCGAGCAATCTTGGCACGATCAGCGAGACTGATCTGATGGTCATCTCGACGTGTCAGAAAAACAGTTGCCCCCGCATCGAGGAGTAGTTTTTCAAGTTTTAGACAATATCGTAAGTTCGCATCGGCTTCGGCATAGCCAGTTATTCCTCTGGCACCTCGTTGCCAGCCGCCATGACCAGGATCGATTTCAATTTTTACATTGGCGAATAAGCTATCCCGAGAAATTTCTGGAGCCTTACGTACACTTATGACGAGGTATTCACCCTCGTATCCGCCATACCATCCCCAAAAACCATGTTTGGGATAGAAATCCATTTGCCATACCAGATCTTCAGGTTGGCTGCGCTCCAGGTAGGTAATAACGGAGTCACCTTCGGGATAGGTGGTCCACTCCCATCCCTGTTTGGCACCATAGACCTTTAACTCGAGACGAGCTGGCTTGGCTTTCTCTTTTATTTCAAAGGGTAGTCGAGTGGTTCCGGTTCGAATTCGAAAAACAGCCCAATCATCTTCATTCTCTCCGTGCATGGAGCCGAGAAAATGTGAGCTGGTGAGTCTGCTGTCCGGATTAAGCTCAACTCGATTTGCCAGAACGTAAGCAGTTCTATATTGACCCAGGCGAATTCGGTACATCCTGTTTTCCAGACCAATAATCTGAAGGGAGACAGAATCAGCCAGAGGGAAGAGGAGCTGATCAGTATCAGGTGTGTCATAAACTCTGGTATCTTCATCAACGGTCAAACCACCCAGGGCATCTGTCAATATGCGCAAAGGAGCACTCCTAACTCTTTTTGAAAATGAACCGAGACGGTAAAGAACTTTGGTGTTTACCTCTTCATCAATATCCAGGAGGTGGTAGGAATAGGTATAATACCCCGGTTTACCTTCATTCATCTTTTTCCAACCGGTTATGCCAGGAATCTTGAAGTAGACTGACTCTGATTGAGGACCATGTATACTGAGTTGGAGGTGATCCCCTGCAATTGCCCATCGGTCTCTGATAGGTCTTGCACTTTTTTTATCCAGAGCAGTCAGGTCTTCCCGTTCCGTGGGTCGTGAAAGTGTGACCAGCTCCCTTACTTCTATATCATTCAAACGTGCAATAAATTCGAATTCATTGTCTCCCTGGTTAATTTCCACATGGCTGGTGAAAGCGCCTGATTTAAAAACTTTCACTGTATCTCCATTCATGAAGAGTAATGCCTCTGGGTGAGTTCGTCCTCTTAAACTGACTTCAGAACTGTAAAATTTCCCACTTGTGGGGTAACCCATATGAATAGACAATTCTGCAGGAATGTTATTATTGATAAATACACTATCTGTTGTCATGTGATCAAGATTGCGATGAAAAACCCGGATTGTGTCAAGATAGGTGGCTGTTCCAGATTTTTCAGAGATGGGAATGAGGACTTCAGGCTGATCCAAATCTATTAGATGGCGAAATAGCCCCTCCTCATCAGGAACAACCTGCGTTCCTGCAACCATAACTTCGGTTCCAGTGGGAACGTTGCCAGCGACCTCGATACGATCTACCCAAAATTGCATATCGGGTTTGGGATGTAATATTTCAAGTCTAGGAGGATTTTCCTGCGCGATTATCAAGCTTGAAAGTGTGAAAAACAATGTGAGTAATTTGAAGTAGAGGTTCATGTGGTTGATCCTTTTGATGAATAGTCCATTCTGCCTACAAAATAGACTGACGGAGGACTCACCAACGAATGTTTTTCAGACTTTACGAATTAGGGGCTGTAATGTTCTTTGTTTGTATGTCCTTCAGACCCTAGAAATGTTTAGAAGAAAATGCCCTTCCTGAATGTGACTTTAAGTATCGTTCGAATTGAAGGGCTTTAACTCGTGAATCAAAAGAGATTAAAGTCTGTAACTCCCATGGCTTAAGGGTAGTAGTCGAGCGTACCTCACCACAATTATGTTTCTCGAGACGTTTTCCAATATCAGTTGTAAAACCCTTGTAGTATTTACTTGGATCAATTTCGCTTCTGATCAGATAGACATGATACATTAGCTGTTTTTTCATGCGAGCCTCCAGCCTGGTCGGGCGTCAGCCTTCGCCTAATGGCTATGGCTGGACAGGTAGTTTGAATGAAAATTATAGACAGAAAAATGATTTATCGGCGTCGCCCTCGGTTGACTCGGGCTATGCCGGGTTGGTCTTCGTTTTCTTGTAGGCGAACCTGCGCGGGCGCAGTTCGAAACAATCATTGGTTTGCTATTGATTGGTCCAGCTACGTACAGACACTTCGCCGGGACTCGGCTTCGTTCGAACGGAGTGAGAACGAAGCCTCGTGGAGCCGAGGAGGATCGAACTCCTGACCTCTGCATTGCGA
>JABMQQ010000164.1 GCA_013202495.1 Fidelibacterota bacterium
ATGTTCAAGAACATTGGACATAACAATTACATTAAAATTGCCTTCAGGAAGGTCTTTTCTAACATCTCCAAGCAAAAACTTTAGATTCTTGTGTTGGTATCGCTCTCGAGCCTGCTGAATGTTTGCTCCATCCATATCAACACCTGTAACCAACGCACCCGCTTTAGCCATGCTGAATGCGACCGCGCCATAACCACAGCCAATGTCCAGTACCCTATCATTTTTATTAAGTCTTTCAATAAAAAACCGGTGATAATCCATTAGCCGGTGCTTTGGATGTATACCTCCTTCATAACGGATAGCCGTTTGATTAACTTGATACATAAGGGCTTCCTGCAGCTCCAACAACTCCTTAAGTGCACATACAGGATGTTTCCTGGCATCAGCACAGAATGCTAAACGGCACAATAATCGCCGTATAGAAGGAGGCAGAATTCCGCAAATAGTGACCAATACTTTCCAGATTATTTCCTTCAATGCTGATCACCAATCGAATCTAAGATAGGAGCAATGATTCAAATATCTCTCTGTGTTTATCAAGCCATGGACGCACGTCAAAATTAGTGACCGCCCTTTGTCGAGCAGCTCTTGAAAAAGTCTCGTAAGATGAAAGTATATGGCTGACAGCAGTGGCCATTTGTTCAGGTTCAGCAGCATGAATCTTATTCCAATCATGTGGAACAGGCACTCCAACCCCTGCATTCTCTCCAACTAATTCCGGCACTCCACCGCTGTGTGAATACACAATCGGCAAACCGCATGCCATGGCCTCTACAACAACTCGAGGGCATGAATCCATGTACTGCGTCTGCAAAAGAATATCTGCTTCTTGAAATATCGAAACAGCGTCAGATTGAGAATATGGCCCCAAAATATGGACGCAATCTGACACACCAAGGTCATTGCACATCCGGGCCAGCTCACGAACACAAACTTGATCATCGTCTTTCCATACCAGCCGTCCAGCAATAGTCAGTGAAATCTTCTCCCCACGCTTAACAAGTTCCGCGAGTATCTCAATAGCTGACAATACCCTATAGTAGTGATGATGGCTCCCTGCTAATAACAAGGTTGGAGCGCGAGATATCAGTTGATGACTTACTGGCACAAAAGCCTCGACATCAACAGGATTGTACAGGATTTCGAATGGACGCTCCCTGCACCCAACAAAAACGTCTGAACTCTCTTGGCAAAACCGACTTTGATATATAACACAATCAGCTTCATGGAGCAGAAAGCGCCGTGGCCCATTCATTTCTTCCAGTTTCTTGCCATGATAGGCAGGAAAGGCTACACCATTTTGATTCAATATAAGCTTCACCCCATTTTCCCTGGCATAACGAATCATCACCGGAGCAAAATGCGGCAAAGCGCTGCTAACAAGGTAAAGGATGTTGGCTCCACGTACCGTATTTGGAAAAGGGTTCTGAAGATCCTGGCACTTGATAATCCCCCCAGAGGCCTTTTCACCTGGTAAAGGGATGTGATCATGTCCATAAAACACGCGACAACCGTCTCCACCTTTTTGCCTGCTACTCCATCTGCGCCGCTCAACAAAGTGTGTTTTTGCCTTCAGATATGACAAATGCAAAAATGATTTTACAGACTCAAACATTCTTTAATACTTCTGTGGTTTAATCTTGTAAATCTATCTAAGCTCCGCCTCAAACAAACGAGCCTGGCAAAATAATACTCCATTGCTTGAAGCGAAGTGATGCTAGATGCTGGTAGCTGGTTGCTGGATAAAAAGCTTCCCATCTTTCCTCCAAGTAACATCATCAATCTGTTCTATGCTCCTTTTCTACAGATTGAATAAATAGATTTATTCTCTTCCCCAAAATCTGTAAGCGTTCATGAAGGTCTTTGTATAAGGCCTCATCTTTCAATGATTCGGTTTCAAAAAGGGTTTCCAGATGATCCGTAGTTTCATCACAAGAGGCAAGTGAATAGGTTAAAAAACGTATGAATTCCTTTTTGTATCGTCTTCTACCATAACCCTCAACGATATTCGATTTTACCGATTTGATGGAACGTCGGATTTGACTGCCTTCTTCATATAATTCGAATTGAGGAAGTTCACTCAATGTCATTTTGTGAATATCAATAACCAGCTCTCGCGCTTTCTGCCAGATCGTCAATTTCTTATAACTCATAACTTCACCTTAGGACCATCGGCGCACCTACCAGTATCCAGCATCTAGCATCTAGCATCCAGAAACCAGCATCCACCATCCAGAGACCAGCATCAAGTATCCAGTATCTTGTGATATTTTCCACCAAACTCCGAATTTAAAAACATTATAAATTTTAAAATATTGACCTATGTAAACGGCTAATTTATCCTGTCAAATATCTTAATCCGACAAAATTTCATTCAAAAAATCAGCATGCATTTGAGCAACAACTTCCGTCGAATAATACTCTCCTACAACCTTCATTGCAGCTTCTTGTTCCTTCTCCCAATCAAAATCAGAACTAAGTATTTCTTCAAAAACTCTCCTCCACTCCTCATCATTTTTACAAATCCTGATCCCTACTCCGTCCGCGCGTTCAAAAACATCAACATAGCTTGGGACTTCGCTACACAATGCAACACGCCCCCTGGCCATGCCGAGAGTTATCTTCCATTCTGTATGCCCTTGATTGTATGTATTATTCATAAATCTCGGTGAAATACACACTCCACCAGCGCTATAAATCTCCATAAGATCTTCAACCGATGTAAAAGGAATGAACTCATGTTGAACCTGGCTTAATAATTCCAGGAACTGAATTTTGTAAGGTGAATACCAACTATCTAATGCGTCCAGGGAGTTTGTGACAAGTTTAAGGCTAACATCACCAGAATATTGAATAAGAATATCGCTAATTAATAATAGTTCGAAAAGCTTGATGGACGCACCACTCCAAAGAAGAGGGATCTTGGACTGTCCAGGCTTCCAGGAATTTCCAGAGGTAATCAGGTCATCCCACACATTATCTGGGATCCATTTGGCCCTGGAATTATACTTTGAAGCGACCTCGGTAAGATATTTAGAGTCTCCAATAACTGAATCACACAGCTCAGCTATTTCTATTGCCGCTTGACGCTGTTCATTTGTCGGTGCCATTCCTTCATAATAGAATGTGCCCGACGCAGGCGTGAAATAATCAACATTTGTGTCAAAAACCGTGCTTACTCCTGGAGTTCTCAATCTACGTGCCAACTCAGCACATGTTTTCCCCATAGATTTTAAAAAAATAACCCCAGCGTACTTACGCCACGGCCTGTATAATTCATAATGCAAGTTATATGGATGGGTTTGGTTTATATAATCGGCAATCCACTGAAACCGCATTAGAAATACAGATGAACCGCTCGGCCATCCAGAAATTAGAGCCCTTGGCGTACAATGAAATTTAAAGCATTCGGAAAAGCCAGGCAAACGGCTATCAACAATAAATCCAATATATCTCAATTTCCCCACGTTGCAGCTTCTTCCAATCGCCAATTATCTTATTCTTGACAGGATAATTTTTCATTCTATAGCCGTTTTTGATTAACTATATTTATATCATGTATATCCCTGGCCCAGACCTGAATTTGCAAAGCTGTTGTCTATAGA
>JABMQQ010000165.1 GCA_013202495.1 Fidelibacterota bacterium
TTCTTGTCCCTCATGCAATGGTTAAAAGTTCTTCGAGTTCACAGAAGCTGTCAACAACAAAATTCCCTTCATTTAAGGAATCCCTGCTACAGCTTGTGGTGATTGCTATAGTTTGACAACCTGCAGCAGTTGCGGCTCGCAAGCCAGTCGGAGAATCCTCAATAACTAGAGCCTGGGCAGGGTCCACTCCACTTTGACGACATGCTTTCAGATAGGAATCAGGAGCCGGTTTGGTCTTTTCAACGTCACTTGATGTCACGATGAAATCAAAATCCACCGATATGTTTGAATTTTTAAAAATCTCATCAATGAGTGGTCTGGGGGTGGCGGTTACCAAGGCTACATGACCCACATGCTTGCGGATTTTGGCGTAAAACTGATGAAATCCAGGAGTATAGTGAACCGAAGATGAGAATTCAGCCCAGAGTAGCCTTTTGCCATTTCCCTGTAAAGACACCATATCGACCTCTAAATCAAATTCTGCTTTAAATCTTTCATAAAAAAGCGACTCGGCAATACCGCGATTGGCTTCATAAAAGGGAGCTGGGATTTGTACACCATACATTTCACCAAGTTTTTTGGTGGCTCGATCGTATACATCTTCACTTTGCACAACGACTCCGTCAAAATCAAAGAGTATAGCTTTTAAGCGACCAAGATCAGGACGGTTAGTCAATTGAATTAAATGCCTTCTTTATGAACTGGGAAAGGGGTTAATCAACCACCATCAACGGTAGCCCAACCAGGATTTTTAGGGGTGGGAGGCAGGTTGGCGATTTCACTGAAATAGTAGTTCCCAATATGCTTCACAATATCTTTAATGGAGAGACAGGCCTGTGGTTTATTGTTCTCATCCACAATTGGGACATGACGGTAACCACCCACAACCATATAATTCAAGGCAAAGGCCAGTGGGGCATCAGCCATCAGGGTATCAGGATCGCTGGTCATATAGTCCTCGACATCGATGTCTTCGTGGGACAAATTTTTCCCAACAATTCGACGAATAATATCACGCTCGGTAAAAATGCCTTTCAGCTTTTTATCTTCAGTAATCAGGAGACAACCAATTCGCTCATCTTTCATCAGCTGTAAACAGGCTGCAATGCTGGTATCTCCAGATATGCAGATTGATTTTCTGAGCTCCAGACTGCTAACCGGGTCATTGAGACGAATGATTTGTTTTGGTCCTTTTTTTGTGGAAGACCCACCTTCATTCATCACTTTCATTTCATCATCTATATGTTCATCGTAGTCGATCATATCATCCTCCATAATCAATCTTGAATATAGAACATAATTCTGTAAAATTCAGCTAGTTCTAATAAAAGAGGGCAAATTATTATTCAACCATTTGAAGGATTGTCAACAGCTACATTCAACTCCAAACGGATCCATAAATAAATTCGAAGATATCAGGGAGATTGTGGTGAGTTTGTGGGTAATAAAAAAGGCCATCCCAACGGGATGGCCTTTAAAAAACCTTTACATCCACACTATCTGAGCGAAATACCGGCTCCTATAGTGACCACATCATTTGTCGGGGTCATGCTGTAAGCCACACTAACATAAGTCATAGGAATGAAAGTCAAGTGAAAGCCAGCACCGTATCTTAAACCAGGATCAACGGATGTGCTAAATTCTATATCTTGTTCTACACCTTCGAATTCAGCTGTATAAGCAATATCTATAGAGCTGGTTTCGTAAGCAACATCAGCATATACACCCAGGCCAAAGAAGAGCAGGCTCAGCGATTTTCCCACTTGCATATTTATGCTGGTGTTCATGGTCTTCAAAATCTCTTGATCATCAGCAGTCAGGCTGACTGACTGAAATGCAGCACCTGCAGTTATATCAACTGGAAATAATGGAATGGGAATGAACTGATCGATATTCATACGCAGACCTAAACCCAGGGCGCTAATAGATCCAATCTCTGTGCCGTCGGCCTTAAGCTCAATTTCTGGTAGTCCCCTGGCAGTAACTTCTATCCCCATTGGCAAACCAATAGCAAGCTGAGGCATAATCATAGGAAACGGAATATCGCCCAGTTCTACTAATCCATTTGGCAATTTGAAATTGCTGATTTTTGTGGTGTCACCTACAAAGGCAGAAACGGTAGCACGTATTCCTGGCACCAGCGTCGTGTCAACCCCATTCTGATGAAGGTGAGTTAATATTTCTTCAGTTACAACCCCGTTATTTACCTGAAGCGTATTGCCATCTCCACCAAAAACAGTGGGTGCTTCCGTATCTTGGCCTGCATAGAGCATTGCGAAAGATAGGGGCAAATCTGGGACAGATCCTAACCCCAGCTCACTAATAGGGATATCAAACTGATTTTCACTCATAACGAAATTAAAAGTAGCAGCCTCACTTGGGATAAAAGCGCCCATGGTTTTAAAACTCAGGTCAAAACCCAACATTTTGTGAACACGTGAGCGATGATACCACCCGGAGTTCATGTTTGCTCCAAAAGCATCGGTCATGGGTTGCAAATACAATTTACCATTCGACTCCAACATGTCCTTCAATGCATCTTCCAATCCACCCTGTCCAAATGCACCAACAGTGAGTGTCAGAGCTAAAACCAAAACAAGTACCTTTTTAATCATAAATCCTCCTTAGGAATATTATCGTAATTAAATATCGTTTAATATATGGATCAGTATAACACAGTTCAAAGCTTGATTCACCCCCTGTGAGCCATGTCAATTGGCAAAAAAGTAAGCCGCAACTTAACAATTGCCAGTACAAATTGTTGTTAGCTAAAAATGAGGATCCCACTACTTATTTAACTTGCCAGCTCGGTCAAGGTTGATTTTTTGAATCCCATTGACGTCTCAACTCATATAGCATGATTCCAAATGCCACGGCAACATTCATGGAGCTTTTCATGCCGTTTTGAGGTAGTTCTACAGCAAAATCACATTCCTTGACGATTTCGTCCTGAACCCCTACGCCCTCATTCCCCACCACAAAGACCAAGGGAAAGTCATATTCAACATTGGTATAGGACTGGCTTCGAGTGGTATGCTCCAGAGCAATCGCAGTATAGCCCCTGCGTTTCAAGGCACGAATCGCTTCAACTGGGTCAGGAATGGTTCTCCAGGGCACAGAGTACTCAGACCCCAGAGCCGTTTTGGCTATTTCTTTCCGAGGAGGTGAAGCGGTATAGCCACTAATAATAATTTCCTCCAGCCAGGCTCCGTCGGCTGTCCGAAACATAGAACCCACATTAAACATACTGCGGATGTTATCGAGGAGAGCCACCACTGGCATTCTGGGTCGTCGCTCTAATTCATCGTAATCGGGATTGTTATCCCTGAACACATTGTGGGGGATGGTTCTTAAGGGTTCTTCGTATATGTTAATATTATCTTTGGGCTTTGTCATTTTACTTCAAGAGTCTGTGGACTGTTTTGGATCTATTCGCACCTCGACTCCGCTCGGTGTGACGAGTTCTGGAGACTCCCATGAGGAAGTCAATTGGGTCCCGAGTATTTATGTTCTTCATAGGGTCACGATATCTGGTATTCCTTGATCAAGACTTTTCGCAATGAAAACCCAGCATAACCGGCAACAAGCGCAACCAGAAAACCAACCATACCCGTGGCCAGGGCCAGTACAAAACCTGATCCGATACCCATGACTTCAGCAATGCGTATGACAATGATTTCCCCACCATTCTTCCACTGATATACAGCCATTCCAAACCAGAGCAGGAAAACGCCCAGCCCAGTACCTACAGAGGCTTTTAACGCTGAATCTTTTTCTAAGAATCCCAGTATTAGTGGAACCAGTATAATCCACCACCAGGAGTAGAGGATGAGCTGTAGGATAAAGACAATTATGAGGGTTACTAAAATATTGATCATTGATAATTCCTTAAGCGAGTCAATGAGAGTTTTGAATTGAGATCTATATCAGTGGAATCCAGAAAATGAATATCGTAATATTTGCCTGCGACCCAGTTATTTACGGCATTGTCATAATAAGGTGAACCTGGATTTCCTGACTGTCCTCCAGGAAAAATGCCTTTGGCTATGGGACGATCACCCATTTCCACTAACATACGCCAGGAGGGTCCATGGTCTTTCTTGGTGGCATTAACGATTCCCTGGCCACCACCGGTGTAGAGACCAGTGCGTCCCAGACCTTTTACAGAGAGGAGATGATTGATATCCGTTCCTCTGGCCCGACCCAGTTCCCAGGCTTCGCCATAAGGTCCCAACTCATTCGTCAGTTCCAAGACGGTTTGTTTAAAGGCGCGATTGATGATCTCGGCTCGACCCTCTTGCTCCGGTGTGTTGATATCATCATAGTAAACCAGCTTTGACTTTTTCAGGAGGAGTCTGGCTGTCACCGATCTGGTGGGAATTTTTCTAATCTCACCCAGAATATTCAATTCATCATTCCAGATCGCTTTTTCTAAATGCAGCCACCATTGTTTGTAAACCCAGGCTGCTTTCTCATGGGGGGCAGAGACATAATTCCAACCATGAAGGTCTTTTAAAATGGTGTCCATTTCACCAGAAAGCGTTTCTACATCAATCTGCTTGAGTAGAAATGGGAGCATAAGCTTGGCCTGCTTATTAAAATTATCCATATGCAGATCCTGCATATCTCCAAATTTTATTTTCTTCAAATCCCCCAGGCGATCATTGATACGCGAACCCCGCTCATAATCATCGTAATCCCACCCCATGTAATAGGGATATTTTTTACCAACCGGATTCTGGTTGGCTGAGCTGACAAAGCCTCTCCAGGGATTTGAAATCGCCGGGAGTTGCTCGTAGGGAATCCAATCCTGCCATTCACCAAGGGTATCCCGTCCGGCCCTGACAAACTTGCCTTGATCCTGACCGCGTAATGGATATTTACCATTATGTCTGATGGCAATATCACCATCCCTGGCAATCATGGCAAAATTTTGTCCTGGTGCTTCAAAATCTTCAATAGCAGTGTAAAACGTCTCTCGATCAGCGGCCAGGTTCATGTTTCTGACGGCCAGCATTTCATTGGAGGGATCATGAGCGGACCAGCGCATAGCCAGGCCCGTGGGATGTCCATTTTCCAGTTTATTTTCACCAAAATATACCAAGGGTCCAAAACGAGTGATGGCGAAGCTATCCAGGACCGTATCCTCACCACGGATAAAAATTTCCTCAACCCGCAGATCTGATTTTATCCATTCATCCATGTAGAGATATTCAGAATATGATTCGTCCTTGAATTCGATTTCAAACCAGTCCATGACATCACTGGCTGCATTGGTCACACCCCAGGCGATATCTTTATTGAATCCTACGATCACCGCAGGGGCACCAGGCATTGAAACACCATAAACATTCATATCAGGTGTCTTCAACTGAATCTCGTACCAGATGGATGGCAGCTTTAGCCCAAGATGGGGGTCGTTGGCTAACATGGGAAACCCTGATGCTGTTTTATTACCTGAGACTGCCCAATTATTACTCCCATTATCTTCGTCTGGTTCGTCCTTCCGGAGATCCTGGACAAACTGTGGTACAAATGCAGGTGGAATAGAATCCGGCTCCATGGCTTCAAAGCGCCAGGGTTTAGCGGCGGGAATCACTGGATCTGTGTGTGGTGTGTTTTCTGGATAAAATGTGTTGACGAATTCCTCACCCAAGGTCGCCTGAATAATGCTCATATCCATTTCTGAGTTGCGTCCAGTTAAATCCCAAGCCATAAACTTCAGGAGCAGGGCTGTCTTCAGCGTGGACCAAACCTCAGGTTCATAGTTTAGCAGCTTATATTCCAGGGGCAGGGTTGCCGGTGTGAGGGACTCGATCCAGGTGTTAACGCCATTGGCATAAGCCTGCAGAATGAGATGGGTATCTGGGTCTTCATCCATACGTTGAATGGTCGTTTCAGCTGCCATTAACAAACCGCGGCGACGCTGCATTCTATCAAACTCCAGGGCTTTTTCACCGATGATTTCTGAAACGCGTCCTGCTGCCACATGGGTTTGAAACTCCATTTGCCAGAGACGATGACGGGCTGTTAAAAAGCCCTGAGCAAAATAAACATCATAGGTGTTTTCTGCGAAAATGTGGGGAACATGACGCTCATCCCAAACCACTTGCACTACATCTCGCAGTCCATTTACATCAAGCACTTCATCAATCTGGTCTAGCTTTTCACCATTTTGCCAGAATCCCGCGAAGGGGTTTAAAAATTTTCCCAGAGGAGGTATGCCTCCCTGGCTATTGTTTAGCATATTGAAAAGAATCAACATGACGGCAAAGGCCAGGATTGTTTTAAAAAGTCTCATAACAAATACTCCAAAGCTGGAAAGCGTTGACTCAATTCTTTACCAAAGCTGGAAAAATCCACATAGTGGATAATATTGATGCCCTGGTCCTGTGCTGCTTGAACATTTGCCTCTAAATCATCAATAAACAGAATTTCCTCTGGTCGAAACCCGCTTTTTTTGATGGCCACTTCATAGATTGGCGGGTCTGGCTTCATGCAGCCCACCATAAAACTGTAGGTGCCGCCCTCAACCCATTTCATAAAGGGGAAATCCTGCATGAGCAGATCATAATGAAAATCGTTGGTGTTGCTCAGCAGCCACACCGGGAAATCTTTTGTCGCTCGTTTGAGAAAAGTCACACTCTCAGTACATGGGAAGAGGACATCCAGCCAGTAGCCCTTGAAGGTCTCCATATCCATGGTCTTTTTACTACCATAATTGATGAGGAGCTGCTCATAAAACTGGTTTGAACTCAAATGCCCTTTTTCATATTCATTAAGTAAGTCCCTGGTCATCCCCCGGCGAATTTTTTCAGGACTTACTTCTAATTCCCGTGACAACTTTTGTACGGACTCGCTGGAATCAACCTTTACCAGCACACCTCCGATATCAAAAAAAATAGCTTTTATTTTTTTGGTGCGATTCTTCATCGAGCTTGCAGTTCTAGAGGGTTTCTCGGGAAGCAGTGCGCTGCCCTTTAAAAAGAAGTAGAACCAGCAGGCGAGGAATGAGTGAGAGGTAGAGCAACACCCCTACAATGAAGTTGAGGGGCTGCTGATACATCCGGGTGAAATGTTTCTCAAAATATCTAAAAAATGAAACATGGGAACTTATAGTCATCTTCATCTTCACCTGTTTGACACTGGCCCCTCCCAGGTGTTGAATGGCATATTCTGGTAAGTACCAGATGGCAAAACCAGCATCCCTAATGCGTTTACATAGATCTACATCATTAAAGAACATAGGGAAATTTTCGTCAAAGCCCCCCAGGGATCTTAAAAGATCACCGCGGATCAACAACGCAGCACCTGCAGGCTGATCTACTTCTTGACGGGTTTTATGATCAAAATCACCCATTTTCCAGCCATTGAGTCGGCGGTTCTCCGGGAAAAGAACTGAGAGCCCAAACACATTATAGATAACATCCATATGTTTTGGGAAACGTCGGCAGGTTTTCTGTATGCGTCCATCGGGAAACTGTAATTGAGGTGCAACCACCCCCGTTTTTTCATCCTTTTCTAGCTCAATCAGCAGGTTTTTCAGAATGCCTGGTTGGAGAATAGTGTCTGGATTCAGAATGAGGATATGGTGACCTCCAGCCATTTCAAGTGCCTGGTTGTTCCCAATGGCGAAACCGCGGTTTGTCCGATTTATTTCAACTTTGAGATGGGTGTTCTGAGTCGAAAGCTGGTCTAGAATTGAAACCGTCTCATCCGAGGAGTGATTATCTACGACAATAATCTGTCCGTCCAGAGATTGAAGCTCTTGAAAAACACTTTCCAGACAGGCTCTAATCGTCGAGGCAGAATTATAAGTGACTATGAGTATTGATAATTGAATCGGGGATTCCATATCCGCAGGGGCTTCCCGCGGTTGAGATTCAGACATTATTTATCAGAGTTGACTTATTTGTTGCCGTTTCGAGCCATGAGTTCTCGAATGTCTTTTTCCTCTTGGTCGATACGTTCCGTATCACTGGATTTCTCACGGAGAAACAACAAGACTTCCAATGCATTTTCATACATCCCCTGATCCCTAAATATTTGCATCAGAGTGAAGGTCGCCATGGAGCGATTAATATTGTGCTTAATAGCTGGTTTTTTAGGTGGCAGAGGTGCTTCCAGGGGAGGCGGTGGAGGGGGAGCCTGTCGTACAGGTGGTTCCTCAAATTCCGTCATCGTTTCCGCCTGCTTTATAACCTTCTCCAAAGGAGGTGTGGTGTCTGGAATTTCGTATTCTGGGATGGGTGGCTCGGCCTTTATCTCAATTTCTGGCTCAACAAATTCCTGTGCTGGTTCAACCGGAGGAGCTGGTACCGGTTGAGGGACAGGTTCTGGAGCAGGCTGAGGGGGTGGTTGGGGCGGAGCCTGTTGTACTGGTTTAGGTGGGACATACTCCATCTCGGGTGGTACTGAATCAGGTAAGGCCAACGGATTCTCCTCGTCCTCATCAAGAGGCATCACTTCCACAAGTGCAGAGCGTTCCAGACCGACTGCCAGCTCTTCCAGAAACTTATACTCGCCTGGTTGAACAACATAATTACGGGAGTTAGGAAATTTTTTGTAGAATTGGATGGCATCTGGATGACCTGGTAAGGCTTTATTGAGCAAATAAATCAAGAAGGCGACTTGCTGGGGTTCCATGGTGTCGCCTAAATTTTTGATCACTTCAATAATCACACCTGGGAAAGGTTCTTTGGTCAGGATGCATTCAATCATCTGCTTCATGGAGTTTGTGACTTCACCCTTCGCCAGATAAATCTCGCCCATGAGTTTGTGTAAAACACCACGGCTCTCTACATTCTGGAGGCCAAGCAAACATATACTTAAAGCACGATTCAGCTCTCCGGCTTCCATGTTTTGTCTAGCATACCAGGCGAAAAGAGTCGACTGGGGATTCTTAAGCAAGTACGCTTCCAGGCTTTCCTGCTTTTTTAATAACTCGTCACGATTTCTGTTATCCACTTGAAACCCCTCTCCCTGATTTATAGCGGGATATTGCCGTGTTTTTTTTGTGGGTTTGAATCAACTTTATTTTCAAGCATTTCAAAAGCCCTGATCACTTTTAAACGTGTCTGGTTTGGTTCTATGACCTCATCCACATAGCCGCGTTCAGCTGCAGAATATGGATTGGCAAATCGCTCAGAAAACTCATTTGTGAGACGCTCCAGAACTTCCTCTGGATCATCTGCTCTGGCAATTTCTTTTCTGAAAATGATTTCAGTCGCCCCTTTGGCACCCATGACAGCAATTTCTGCACAGGGCCAGGCAAAATTGATGTCTCCACGAATATGCTTGGAGTTCATCACATCATAGGCTCCACCATAGGCTTTGCGTGTAATGACGGTGACCCTGGGTACCGTTGCTTCAGCAAAAGCATAGAGAAGTTTCGCGCCATGACGGATAATACCACCCCACTCCTGATCAGTTCCAGGTAGAAATCCCGGGACATCCTCAAAAGTGAGTAAGGGGATGTTAAAGGCATCACAGAAGCGCACAAATCGAGCCCCCTTGACTGCAGAATCAATATCCAGGACGCCTGCAAGATGTGCTGGTTGATTGGCAATCACGCCAACTGATTTTCCATTCAAACGCACAAAGCCAACCACCATATTCATGGCAAATTCATCATGAACTTCGTAGAACTCACCATTATCAACAACACTGTGAATGACATCTTTCATGTCATAGGGCTTGTTGGGGTTCTCGGGGACAATCGTATCCAGCCCCTCATCAGCCCGATCAATCGGATCATCACATGGAATGGCTGGTGGATCCTCAAGATTATTCTGAGGAATAAAGCTTAATAATCTTTTAATACCTTCGATGACTTCAATTTCATTGTTACAGGTGAAGTGGCTGACACCACTCTTGGAACCATGGGCGGTTGCGCCACCCAAATCTTCTTTGGTGACTTCTTCGTGGGTGACTGTCTTGACTACTTCAGGGCCAGTGACAAACATGTAGCTGGTTCCCTTGGTCATGAAGATAAAATCTGTGATAGCTGGAGAGTAGACTGCACCGCCAGCGCAGGGTCCCAGGATAGCTGATATCTGGGGAACCACACCGCTCATGAGTGTATTTCTCAAGAAAATGTCCGCATAGCCCGCCAGGCTAACCACGCCTTCCTGAATTCGGGCTCCCCCACTGTCATTCAAACCGATTACTGGTGCGCCAACCTTGGCAGCTAGATCCATGACTTTGACTATTTTTTCGGCATATGCCTCAGAGAGTGAGCCCCCCATAACGGTAAAATCTTGACTGAATACAAAGATGGTTCGACCATCGATAGTTCCATGACCAGTTACGACACCATCTCCCAGAAATTTTTGTTTTTCTAGGCCAAAATTGGTAGAGCGGTGAGTTACCAGCATACCCATTTCTTCGAATGAGCCTGGATCCAGGAGCAGGTCGAGTCTTTCCCGGGCGGATAATTTTTGTTTGGCATGCTGGGCATCAAGACGATCCTGGCCACCACCAAGTAGCGCTTCTGCTTTTAGCTTGTTCAGTTGTTCCAGGCGATCACGACGATTCATTTAGCGGTTTTCCTGAACCCAATTGGTGATATAGTCATTAATTTCCATGAGGCTGGCACCTGGACCAAACAGGCGACCCACACCCAGTTTATGCAATGCTTCCATATCAGAATCTGGTATGATGCCACCACCAGTAAGCAGGACGTCAGTTAAACCTTCAGCTTTCATCAATTCCATAACTCGTGGAAAGATAGTCATATGGGCGCCTGACAGAATACTCAAGGCCACAATGTCAGCGTCTTCCTGGACTGCAGCAGCAACAATCATTTCAGGGGTCTGTCTCAAACCGAGATAGATGACCTCCATACCGGCATCTCTAAATGAGTTCGCCAGGACTTTTGCCCCGCGGTCATGGCCATCCAAACCAGGTTTTGCCAGAATGACTCTAATTTTCCGTTCCATAGATTTATTCCTTAGTACAAGCTCAATAGCGATAATGTGAGTAGCGTTTAATCTAATCTGAAAGACTGGTGACAAAACACGGTTTTTGCCCCTTTAGTCTGCATCATATTGATGGTTGACATACTTCCAGAGAGGGAAAGTTATCCTAAGATGTTCTCGATCTTGCTTTGCTCTGCTGGATCAAAATTCAAATTGTCAAGAGCACCTACTGCATCCTCAATCTGAGAAACTTTTGAAGCCCCTATCAAGGCAGATGTCACTTCCTCTTTTCTCAAAACCCAGGCAATGGACAGTTGAGCTACATTCTGCCCTCGTGCATCGGCTATAACCTTTAAGGCGCGCACTTTCTCCAATTGTTCATCCCTAATAAAATTTGGCTTCAAGTATCGGCCATCTCTAACAGCTCTGGAGTCTTCAGGAAAACCACCCAGATACCGATCAGTTAATATGCCCTGTGCCAATGGCGAGAACACGATCGATCCCATTCCACTCTTTTTAAGCTCGTCAAAAAGACCTTTTTCAGGCTGCCGGTGGAACATGTTGTATTTGGGCTGGTGAATCAGACAGGGGGTTCCAAGTTCTCGCAAGATTTTAGCTGCTTGTCTGGTTTGTTCAGGATTATAGGAAGAAATTCCAACATACAGGGCTTTGCCGCTACGTACGATCTGGTCCAGGGCTCCCATTGTTTCTTCAAGTGGTGTACTGGTATCAGGCCGATGGTGGTAAAAAATATCCACATAATCCAGACCCATACGCTGAAGACTTTGATCCAGACTGGCAATCAAATATTTACGGCTACCGTGATCCCCATAGGGACCCGGCCACATATCCCAACCAGCTTTAGTCGAGATAAGTAATTCATCACGATATGATGTGAAATCTTCTTTAAACAATTTGCCAAATGTCGTCTCAGCAGCACCATAGGGTGGACCATAGTTGTTGGCAAGGTCAAAATGAGTAATTCCCAGATCGAAAGCCTTTCTCAGCATGGACTGGGCTGTGCCATAGTCATCCGGTTCCCCAAAATTGTGCCAGAGACCCAGGGAAATTTTGGGTAAAAGAATACCACTAACCCCACACCGTTTGTAGCTCATTGAATCATATCTATTATCTGCTGCCTGATACATCTTTAGTCGCTCCTATATATTTTAACTCGCATACAAACCACCTGTCGAGCTCATCCAATCCGCGACCTCATTTGCCAGTTCCTCTATGGATCGGGTGTTGACATTCAATTCAAGTAGCGGGAGTCTGGACTGTCTGGCCAGGGTCACAAATTGCCCCTGTTCCCTGCGAAAAATGTCAAGATCATCATATTGAGAGGGATTGCCAGAAATCTTCAGTCGCTCTTCTCTGGCTGCTTCAAATGAGTCATCCGATCTGATACACAGAAGGAGATGAAAGCCCAGCTCCTGCAATCCCTCCTCGAGCCATCCAAAATCATAATTTCGACCGAATACTTCTCTCTGGTAAAGCTGGGTTGAAAGATGAAACCGATCGATCATCCATGAATAGTATCTCTGGAGCTGAAAAAGTTTTAGCCAGGTGCGGTAGGTTTCCATTGCCTGCGCTTCCTCGTGAAACTCAAAGTTAATAAGGCCTCTCCCCCACGGCAAATTGGTAAAAGCGCACCATTCCGCTGAAATCAATGGTGAATGATATCGATATTTCCTCGGTCCCACCAATCTTGGATGTTCATTCAGCGCAAATGCTAAATCTGTCTTACCGGTAAGGCGTGTACCTTCTAAAATGATTTTGGGACAGAGCTTATCTCCCACTTGACAAATCCTTTGTTAAACCTGATTGTGAAAACTATCGATCAATAGTTTATACAAAAAACCCCATGCGGCAACATGGGGTTTGAATATTAATGGTATAATCTTTTTACCAATCCAGGAGTTTCCCATCCTTGTAGAATCCACCTGTAGGTCCATCTGGTGGAAGCTTGGCTGCCCAGAGAATACCTTCGATACCCTCTTCAATGGAGCGATCTGCGTTGGGACCACCCATATCAGTTCTCACCCAGCCAGGATCAACAGAGTTGACTTTGATCCGAGTATCTTCAAGCTCCTTAGCTAGAATGACAGTCAAGGCATTCATGGCTGCTTTGGACATTCTATAGCCTGGCCAACCAGCTTGCATATGGGTAATTGAGCCCATGCCACTGGAAACATTCACAATTCGTGGTTGTCGCGCTTTTTTTAGAAGGTCATAAAAAGCCTGAACCAGGCGTAAGGCGCCAACGGTGTTTACCGAAAAGGCTTCTTCAACAAGTTCAGGATTAATGGTGAAGCAGGTTACCTGGCTTTCCAGACCACCGGGTTCAACAATGACACCAGCATTGTTGATGAGGAGATCCAGGTGATCAAACTGTGATGAGACATAAGAGGAAAGAGCAGTGATATGACGTGCTTTACTTACATCTGCCTCAAAACCTTCAATATCCAGACCGGCTTCTTGTAGTTTGGCAGAGGCATTATCGATTTCGATTTTGTTGCGTCCTACCATAAAAACTTTATAATCATCTTCGGCCAGAGATTTGGTCAAGGCATGACCTAAACCCCTGTTTGCTCCGGTTACGATGGCTACTTTTCTATACATATCTCGAGACTTCTCCTCGTTTATTCTTCAAAAATCAGCAAAAAGTTTTTCCCTGCTGTTTCGCGCTTTCTATAACAGAAAGAATGGACTTACACAAGTATTTTACGTGTTTTTTGTCATCGTTATAAATTTGGTCAAATTTGCCATGGCTTGTTTGCGGATGTTTAGCTGTACAATTGAATTCCAACCCATCATTAAACCCAGTGGTCCCAAGGCCATTCGACTCCACTTCCAAAAATTGAAATCGTCGGTATGCTTTATTATTTTTCCAGCTGCGAATGTGAATTCTGCATGGATTTTATTGTGGACCTTTCTTTTGGCTTTCCCAAAAGTGTATTTTACCGACCAGTCAGCCCTACCCGCGTTGTCGTCTGCATAGACATTCTCAAAGGCAATCTCCAGAGAAGAAGACTGGAGGCACAGCATTGTCCACATCATCCCGACTTCAGAACCATGGAGATTTTGAAATACGGGATCACTAAAGTCAGCATCAGGATGATAACTAGTCGCCATTGTCTGACTATCCTTCTCAGAAAAGGCCTTATAAAACCGATTAATCAATAATTCGTTTGAATGTGTCATTATCCCATCGCGTGCTGTTAGGTTCAGTGTGGAATCAAATAAATCTAAATGGATGTCATTCGCCACAAAAAAAGAGTCGTGATGAACAGAATAATGACCTGGTTGTATGGGGGTATAAAAAACGCCGGTACTCAGAATGAGACCGGCGTTTTTATTGATTTCTTAGATAAGAATCAAACAGGAGAAACGTTATCTGCCTGTGGACCTTTTTCGCCCTGGGTAACGTTAAAAGTGACGCTTTGTCCTTCTTTCAAAGAACGACGTCCCTCTGAGTTAATTGCACGGTAGTGAACGAACACATCCGGACCATCTTCCTGCTGAATAAA
>JABMQQ010000166.1 GCA_013202495.1 Fidelibacterota bacterium
AACCTGTGACCTACGGATTAGAAATCCGTTGCCATTTAAGCTATATAAGGCTTTGCGAGGAGTCAGTGACTAAAAAGTTCCTATGTTTAAACGATAAGGAGTAAAGCCCCTTAAATTGTTGGGCAACTAACAATCAACGCAAAAAGGAGCTTTACCATGAGACAAGCTAAACATGCTGATTTCAGCGGTCAAAACATTTATGCTGGCCTAGATGTCCACAGAAAGAGTTGGAAAGTGAGTATTTACACTGAAGCCTTTGAGCACAAGACTTTCACCCAACCTCCCAATCCTAGGAAATTAGTTTCTTATCTTCAACGAGTTTTCCCAAACGGACATTATCACGCTGTTTATGAGGCGGGGTTTAGCGGTTTCTGGACTTACGATGCACTAACTAAGATGGGAGTTAACTGCACCGTTGTCCATCCAGGTGATGTACCAACTACAGACAAGGACCGCAGACGCAAGACAGATGCCAGAGATTCACGTAAACTGGCCAAACAACTTCGAAGTGGAGTCCTAGAGCCCATTCATATCCCCTCTATTTTGGAGCGTGATAATAGAGGACTGTTACGCCAGAGGAAAACGGTAAGTAGAGATGCTGCCAGGGCCAAAGTTCGCATCAAACATTTTCTTCATTTTCATGGAATTGAAATCCCACTTCGTTATTGTAATACCTACTGGTCTGCAAATTTTCTCGAATGGATTCGTCAGTGCAAGCTTGATAATGATACGGGCCGGTCAACCCTTTTATCGCTTCTCAGACAGTATGAATACCACCGCAAAGAAATCGCTCAGATATATCGTGAAATCCGTAATCTGAGTCGATCGCCCGTATATGCTGATAATGTTAACTACCTTATGACACTTCCAGGTATTGGACGATTGAGCGCCATGATCTGGCTCACTGAGCTGGGTAACATTCATCGCTTTAAATCATTTGATAAACTGTGTAGCTATGTTGGTCTTGTCCCCTTGCAGCATTCTTCTGGCGAGACTGATCATACAGGTGGGTTAGAACACCGAGGAAATAAAATCCTACGTACATTACTAATTGAAAATGCCTGGGTAGCTGTGAGAAGTGATCCTGATCTTCTTACGGTATATCATCAACTTATAAAGCGAATGAAGGGGCAAATGGCGATTATTCGTATTGCACGAAAGCTATTGGCTCGTATCAGATATGTGCTTTTAAATCAATGTGAATTACAAAAATAATGAATTTTAATCGATCATTGCCATATAATTGACGGGACATGCGCTAATAGTCACTTGCGGTTTTGAAAAAGCCCGCTCTAAAAAGTTTGCGCCCCGTACCAGTCTATCGAATAAGGAAAGTGCAGCATTTAATGTCTGCTAATAAGAGTGTGATGGAATGGATCAGAACCAGAAGGAGCTTAATTTACTCTATTGACGTTTAACATAAGAGTGACTATTTTGAAAAAGTTTTGAATTTTGCATAGTAAATGGGTCTATTGCTGGGTTTGAAGGTGGTTGGTCTGCAGTATGTGTGTGTTTGAGTACACTTAAGTCCTTTTTCCTCGTACAACAATAGCATGAGATCCAGCGTTTTCGTCTCCGACCATCACAATTATATTATCTTTATAATCCGCACTTTTCACGGGACCTGGACCTAACCTATTCTCCAGAGAATAATTAAAATTGAAAGTAACACCATTAAAGTGAAGTTGAGTATTAAAACCTTCACCACAGTACATTATATCATTGCTTCCCTGCGATACTATTTGAACAAAAGCTCCAAAATAGAACCTTGTGTCTTCAGTAAATAATATCATATCTTCACCAGTATTAATATTGTATTTATGGAGGTTGTATGCCGTTGCTACGTGTAAAGTATCGCCTACCAAACCAGCAGTATATATATGTCCGAAATTTCCACCTGTGGTATCATGCACCTCAGATAAGAATAACACCTGCCATTCGTGATCCTGTAGCGATAATACTATTGATTCCCCTAAATCTGTTCTGCCAGAAGCAAAAACATCCTCGCCATCCTTAGAACCAAAAACGTTCAGCAAAGGAATGTTGGTTGGTGTGCTCATGAGAGAGAATGAGCTGCCATCATAATGGGTTATTGATCCGTTAGTGCCTACGAAATACAAATCGTCAGCTGAAGGTCCCCATATATCAAGAATCCCTCCAACGGCATCATAGATAACTTCCGAACTCCAAATCCCATTAAAATACCGAATGTAAGCTCCACCTGACGTATACATCCACACGTCATCAGGGGTTACTGCGTATACCGCCATTATTTCTGCACCTATGTAAGGGCCAGTAATAGTCTCAGAGATTAAATGCAAAAGCTCCCACTCTTGTCCGTCCCAATGAGCTGCATTAAATTCCTCCCTACCACTATTGTTATAACTTGAGTCCGGGTCTGTTAACGTAATTTGACCAACAACCCAAATATCATTCTCGTTTATTATTGAGACATCGTTAATGAAACTAAGATGGATTCCCAGAGTATCGATTGACCATACAAAATCATGAGATGTTGTGTCTAAAACACAGGCAGTCATACCACTATTCCAGTGATACAATGAATCACACTCACACGACTCTTCATCTTCCGAAAGATGTGAGTTAGGCACACATGCACAAGTGTCAGCATCTAGTATCATGCCTTGTCCACAGATGGTATTGTCTTCTGGCTTTGGGCAAGCTACTAGTACTATGAGAAGCAGTATTGGTAGTAGGTATCTCATCTATCTTTTATGCTTCACTTGAACGCCTTACCCTTTCACTGCTTCCTGGAGCAGACTCGCACATCATCGCAAATATACCATCTTAACAACACTCGAATACTCGCCAGCTTGAAGTCTAGCGAAGTAAACTCCAGTACTAATGCTATTGCCATCATCTCTGGTGCCATTCCAAGTCGTCCTATAATATCCTGCAACCTGCTCATTTGACACAAGACGTCTCACTTCTCTTCCTGCCAAATCATATATGACTAGAGTCACAAATGAATTTGCTGTCAGATCGTAATTGATTGTAGTAATTGGATTAAAGGGATTAGGATATGGTGAATGAAGTTTAAAGTCAGGAGATCGATTGACAGGATCGTCTATATTAACTGCAGGTAGATCGTATGAATATAGGCCTTGCTCAGTATGACAGTACAATGAGGTGCCAGTGTGATTATAGACTATAAATCTTACATTGGGGACCAATTGATCACTATTTATGGGCTGCCAGGTACTCCCATTAGTATTACTCAAGAAAATTATGTCCGGACCAAATACTATTACTTCGCCAGGTCTATCAATATGGGTTATGATACCTGTAACATATTGACCAAGTAGCTCTTCAACCACCTCTTGCCATGTTTCGCCAGCATCCATGGATTTGAATAATCCATGAGATTGATGGGCGGCAAAAACAATATTTGTATCATCGGGGACAACTTCAACATCAAAACCACCACTACCCCAATACGGATCAAAGGATAAAGACCATGAAGCACCACCATTTACAGATTTGTGTATTTGTCCATTAGTGACAGCAGAAACATATAAGGTATTAGTATTGTACAAATTCAAAGATATTGATTCAATGTTCACACCTTGGAGTGGCACATATTCATCATCCACAATATTTGACCAAGCCCTCCCCCCATTTATAGATTTCCACATTGTACCGCCATAAATGCCAGCTGTCCCCGCGTACATCGTGCCCGGATGCATTGGATCAATTGCAATCACCTCAACCCAAGTTTCCCAGTCAAGTAATATCCCAGAATCGCTATAAGCCCACTCTCGTCCCCCATCCAGACTTTTAATTATGCCAGGTGTAGTTCCATTACGAGAAGAAAGTGCCACACAAATGGTATTTGCATCTAGTGAATCGAGGGCGATTGAGGTTACACTTATACCCGTGAATAGGGTATCTATTTCATTGGTTTCTATATTCCAATGGTACAGTGACCCATATATATCTGGGAAGCTAGCCATTGTTCCGAAGTATAGTGATTCATCATCGTGGGCAAATTGAATATCTCTTATATCTTCTTCGAAAGGTAAGACTAATTCCCACGTTTGTGAGAGCACTCCATTTAATAAGAAGGGCAATAGATATGATATGACAGCGACTTTCCTTAGCATGATTGCTCTATTATTGAAATGCTTCTTAATTGATTGCGATGCCAAATAGGATTCATGTAGAATTACATTCCCGCAAACACGCTAGGCTTAAGCTGCTTCCTAAAACAGCATCGCCTTGTTCGATAATCGTATCCATCCACTTCATTTTCGTCAACCAATCCCCTGTGTGTGAGTCAGCTTGAAGCTTTTGATATTTTCTAAAAGGGCCCCCGTATTAGGG
>JABMQQ010000167.1 GCA_013202495.1 Fidelibacterota bacterium
CCGCGGCATTCAGCTTTATGATATTCCTCATGCTGGCCCTGTTCTCAGTGAAATTCATGCAAAAGAACAAAGCCACTGAAACGGCTTATTGAGTTAAAAGTTAAAAGTTAAAAGTTAAAAGTTAGAAATTAGGAGCGCTTTATAACGAACTTGACGAATGATACGAACTGAAAAAATAAATGTCCTATTCGTAAATTTCGTTTATTTCGTTGTGAAAAATGATGCAACAAAGATGATTAATGGACTAAGTAGAGAAGAGATATGAAAAAAACATCATCACTCCAGTATTTCATGATTTACAGTGCTTTGCTGCTCGCTGTGGCCTGGTCCATTTATCCCATACTCAGAGTCATCACGATTTCCATTCGTCCTGGTGATAATCTGTTGACAGAAAGTTTGTCCATCATCCCTGAGGATTGGACCTTTGATAATTACAAAAAACTTTTTACCGACCACCCCTTTGGCACCTGGATATGGAATTCTATTCTGGTTACTGCCACAGTGATGCTCACCGGTGTTACTCTGGCTTCCACAGCAGGATATGCTTTGTCTCGCTTTCGTTTTCCAGGTCGCGAGGCTAGTCTATTTAGTCTACTGGTTACACAGATGTTTCCAGCCACCATGCTGCTGTTGCCCCTGTTTATCATGCTTTCGAGTCTTCACCTGATAAACACCTATCTTGGTTTAATTGTCATTTATTCTTCTACTGCCTTGCCATTCTGCGTGTGGTCAATGAAGGGGTATTACGATACCATTCCCTATTCCCTGGAAGAAGCGGCCCGCATCGATGGTGCCAGTAGATTTATGGCATTTTATAAAATTATTCTACCCCTGGCATCACCTGCTCTGGTGATTACTGCCCTATTCTCATTTATGTCGGCCTGGACTGAATATATTGTTGCAGCTCAAGTGCTCTGGTATAAAGAAATGTTCACCCTGCCCATCGGTTTGAAATCATTTCAGGCGAATATGAACACAGAGTGGGGTCTCTATGCCGCAGGAGCCATGATCGTCTCCATACCGGCCATTGCGCTTTTCCTCTTTCTTACAAAATATTTAATTGGTGGTCTCACTCTGGGATCGGTCAAAGGCTAGCTAAAGATATCTATTGGGAATTTCCATGAAAAACTTTTGTCTTATTCTTTTCCTTGCTGTTGGCATGCTGCTCATGTCTGGATGTGATACACTTACCCCTGAATCACAATTGTTAGATGCACCCTGGGTACTGAAATACGATTCAAACCGTGTAGGTCTTCGAGCAGGTTGGTTTGACAATGACTATGACCGATCCGGGTGGGAAGCTACCGAAGTACCTGGAGTATGGGCTGATGACGACTACGATGGCTTTGCCTGGTATTCTACCCAAATACAGGCTAAAAACACCCCTGCAGGTTACAACCTTGCTCTCGTATTTGATTCCATAGATGACAATGCTGTGGTATGGTTGGATGGACGCCTCTTTGGCAAACAAATGGGTTATAATATTAAATTCTTTTTCGATATTGGGGATAAATTAGCGGATGGCAAGGTTCACCACCTCATACTTCGTATAGAAGATACTGGTGGTCCCGGAGGCATCCCGGGAGCGGTATATCTGGAACCCTATATAGACGAGGTTGACTTATTGAGGAATGAAGCAAGTAAAGTTAAGGCTCCGGCCTCGCCTGAATGGGTGAAGGATGCGGCTATCTACGAAGTGTTTGTTCGTCAGCATTCTCAGGAAGGAACTTTCCAGGGATTGATCAAGGATCTGGATCGTATAAAAGCATTGGGCATTGATCTAGTGTGGCTCATGCCTGTTCATCCAATAGGTTTGGAAAATAGAAAAGGTTCCATCGGGAGTCCTTACTCAGTCCAGGATTATTATGCAGTCAATCCTGATATGGGGTCCCTGGAAGATTTTAAGCAGCTGGTTGATGAAATACATGCCCGGGATATGCATATTATCCTGGATTTTGTAATGAACCATACCGCCTGGGACAATGAAATGATGGATCAACATCCCCACTGGTATTCCCAGGATGAAAATGGTGCCACAATCCCACCAGATACAGACTGGCATGATGTAGCCGACCTTAACTATGACAACCCGGAGTTGAGAAGCTATATGCTTGATATGCTACAATGGTGGATCACAGAAACCGACATCGATGGGTATCGATTTGACGTTGCTGAATTGGTTCCCAATGATTTCTGGGCCAGTGCCAAAGTTGCATGTCAACAGGTCAAACCTGATGTCTTTTTTCTGGCAGAGGGTGCCAAACCAGACCTGCATCTCAAGGGTCATGATATGACCTACTCCTGGAACATGTGGGAGGGGGTCATCCAACTTTCTCAGGGAAATGCAGACCCATCCGAGATCAAACGCTCCTATGAATTAGAAGAATTTCAATATCCTCAGGGTTCACTGAGGATGCGTTTTAGTGAAAATCATGATAAAACCAGATCAGCGACACTCATCGCAGATAGAGAACTTAATCTCACCGCATGGGCATTTATCGCCTTGATGGATGGCAATCCTATGATCTATGCAGGTCAGGAAATTGGCACCAGGGGTGAATATGTACCTGGTCTGTTTGAGAAGGTTCCTCTGAAATGGGATGAAGGGGATATAGGTATATCTCAGGTCATGTCAGATGTACTTAAGATCAGAAAAGAACACCTCACATCCTCTTCACCATTCAAGTTTATTATTGCTAACAATGACAGGAAGATCATGGCTTACAAACATGGACCGCTCCTGGTATTTTTCAATTTTTCTGATGTGGATTTTCAATTTAAGGCGGATGGAATTGAAACTGTACTCCTCGGTGATTTGCCCCTGGATGAAGCTGGCAACTTTGTTCTCTCATCTCAACATTTTGCCATTGTCAAATAACAACCATGAATCAACAGAGAAAACATATGAACATACTTTCGGGGAACAAAATGCAAAAACTACTTACAATTTTAACTGTACTCATCTTCACACTGCCCGGCTTTGCCCAGGATAGCGTAGATGTCACTTTCTATTATCGTCCTCATAACAGCCCTACTAGTGTCAATATTCCTGGCGAATTCAATGGCTGGAATCCAACTGGTCCGATTTCGCAGATGTATTATAATAGTACAAACGATGTTTGGATTAAAACCTTTCGTCTACGAGTCGGAGGACCCGACCCATTACCATCAGCCAACAGCGTCCCAGGTGCCTATCAATACAAGTTTCATGATGGGAATTGGTTTCCAGACCCTCTGAATCCAAGACAAAATCCCTCGGACAATAATAATTCATTTCTGCCTATTAACGACCCCACAATTCATCTTCTATTGCCAAATTCAACCATAGGCGTTGGAACAGTCCGTTCAAGGCACCCAGAGATCACAGCCTTTATTTTCCCATCAACCACGACCGAGATCGATACATCCTCGATACGTTTGACTGTTGGCGGTGTGACATATGAAAATATTGGTTCCGCATATGATCCTGAGACACATCAATTAAGCTTTGTGGTACCGAATGCTTTGGCTGATGGCAATCAGCCGATGAATCTTTACGCAGCAACTTTAAATGGGGATTCACACACTGATTCAACCAGCTTTACAGTTCAGGCGAATCTAGTTCAGTTCTTATCATTACCTGCCCAAACATGGAAGGATAGCTGGCGTATTCAGGGTGCCGTATTTACTGCCGATGGTGGATTGAATGATACTATCGGTTCAGCAAGCTTGACAAGTAATTGGGATTCTTGGTCGGTAAGTGTTGTGGATGGACTCATTGATACAACGATCACTCTCTCTGATGGTGATAATATTTTCCAAATTCAGGCTTTCCTCGATGGCTCAATGGAAAATTCTGCAAATTTGAACATCGAGAAAAAGGTAGAACATCAACCCACTGCCAAAGTGACGATTATTGATGCAGGAAGTCTACTGCTTGTCTCTGGTGATGGAAGTGCGGATCCAGATGGTGGTCCAGTGAGTCTCACCTGGCGGGAAGATTCACGAAACCCTGAGACTCTGGGAATCGAAGGCTCCTCGGCAACTCAGGAAAATATCACAAAACCCTCATCACCAGGTGAATATTTTATAAATCTGTTGGTGGAGGATGAAGATGGGGAGTTGGACTCAACCCAGGGCTACTTTTTTGTGGAGCAGGACGGATCATCCCTGGATATTGGTCATTATAATGACAATCCGCAGTGGGTCAAAAACAGCCGGATTTATCTACTGTTTTTCAAGGCCTTCACACCAGATGGTACCATTGCATCTGCGATTCCAAATCTGGATTACATAGCAGCCATGGGTTTCAACACCATATGGGTTTTGCCCGTTATGGAGATCCCAGGCGATGTGGACAATCAAATCAATATCGGTTACTATATTGAGGATTTTATGCATGTTGAAGAATCCTATGGAACTGATCAGGATTATAAGGATTTTGTAGCGGCCGCCCATGATTTAGGAATACGGGTGATTCAAGATGTGACTCCAAATCATAGTGGCAATGTCCACCCATTCGCCGAAGAAGCCTCTCTACACGGTGAATACTCTCAATATTGGAATTATTACCAGACAGAGCTCATCCCTCATAATACCAATGGTTTGGGTGATTGTTTCACAGCCGAAGGAATCCACTATTATTGCGCGTTCAGCGACGTCCTCCTCAATTGGGATTGGCGCGATCTGGATGCCAGGCGTTACATGACTGGTGTTTATGAGTATTGGATGGAAGAATTCGGCATCGACGGGTATCGATATGATGTCTATTGGGGACCCCACCGCAAATTTGGCGAATCAAATATGGGTATCCCTGTTCGGGAAGCCCTCAAACATGTCAAACAAGATATACTTCTGTTAGGTGAGGATGATGGTACTGGAGGGGGTACCGAAACCCTCTATGCTGATCAGGGCGGCGGATTGGATGCAAGCTATGATTTTAAAACTTACTTCAATGCCATTCGTAGTTTTGGTTTTTCATCAAGCAGTATCAACACACTCCATAGCGAACTAAACAATGGTGGGTATTATCCTGGTGAGAATTCCTACTACATGCGATTTATGGAATCACAGGATGAGGATCGAATCGCATATAATTACGACTCATTTGAGAAAACCATGCCCATGGCAACCGTACTTTTTACTGCACCAGGTATCCCCATGGTCACCAATGGACAGGAAGTTGGTTGGGGCAAAGATATGGGAGCCCCAGGAGAACCAGATCTCAACGACCGAAGAAGAGGTGTGATCAACTGGGAATTTAGTGGCCGAAACCTCCTAACTCCTCATTACCAAAAATTGGCCCAAATCAGGGCCCAATTCCCAGCCTTCTGGCAGCATAAAAAGGACACAAATGGAGATGGGGCTGTGACTTCCTCCGATGAGTCTGACTTTGACCGAGTAACCGCTGGAAGTGGCATGGTATACGCCATTTTACGTCCATTCACTAACTCCAATGGCTTATCGTTATCAAATTTTTCTGCATTTGCTCAAACCGCCACCCTTAATCTGGCCGCGGAAAATTTGAAATTTATGGGTGGGTTCAGTATTGATTCCACCTATTGGCTTAACAACCATTATACCGGTGTCAGTGAGTCAGTAACAGGGGCAGCATTACAAAGTTTTGTGGTGCCAATGGAGCCTTATGAATCGGCTGTTTACACAATCTCAAATATGGAGGAAATGGTGGATATACCACCCCTCCCAGCCCTGCTCTCGATTGATGAGCCAGATGTGGTGGGGATTGAGGAATTCAGTCTATATCAAAATTTTCCGAACCCTTTTAACCCCACAACCACCATTCGGTATTTTTTAACCAATCCAGGTGAGGTAGAGCTAAATATTTATGACATCAAAGGTCAGCTAGTTAAAACGCTGGTATCAAGTCCTCAGATGAGTGGATATCATGATATAAGCTGGAATGGATATTCAGCCTCAGGTCTGGCAGTTGAAACAGGTGTGTATCTAGCACAGATTAAAGTGGGAACTTCATCAGACGTGATCAAGATGATTTATCTGAAGTAAGGATTTAGCTTAATGAAGGTGTCAGTTGTCAATATGTGTCGTTTGATTCTGACAAGCCTCTCGATTTTATTGATAGGGTCTTGCTTCTCAGATTCAGAATCTGACACCGATCCCACTGTATTTGATTTACCACCAGGTAGTCTTCGAGAAATAGCCTATACCGATAAGCAGGATGCACATTGGGTAACACGATCTGGTGGTTACAATAGCTCTCCCTGGCATGGGCTCACCGCTCTTAAACGTGGATATTTTGAAGATCTGTTCATCTCAGCCGATGGTGAATTGCTGCCGAGAGAGGAAGCTCTGGTAAGCATTACACCAGCCTCCCTGATACGTAATTATCCAGGTCTGGGCATTAGTGAAACATGGACCCTCCTGGACGAGAGGAGAATGCTCCTGGTAGAGCTGGAGGCAGATCAGGCCACACATTGGAACATTCAACCCGCCATTCTTGGTGGGAATCAGACTGAAGATTTTGAGATTAGGACATCTGGCCAGGAAATGAATGTCGTTTTGAATCGCATGCTTGATATCCCTTCCAGTTATCCCCACTTAAAATTATGGTTTTCCCAACCCATGAGCTGGCTCCCGGCGGAAGCCCCTGACTTACAGCTATATACAGCATTCTTGACAGCCAGGGCTGAATACTCTGCATCTCATCGCCTGGTGATTGCCATTTCTCTCAACAAAGATGCTGAAAGGATGAAAATAGAGCCGGGCTGGATTGAAAATGCCCGCAGCAAGAGACAGCAAAGAATTGACAAGCGTGCAGGGACTACCATCTTGAGGAGTAATCTCCCGGAACTGGATAAGGCGATTTTCTGGGCTCATCATTCACTGGACGGTCTTGTGATGAAACAATTAGGTAAGGGCATCTTTGCCGGACTACCCTGGTTTGATGACTATTGGGGACGGGATGCCTTTATTTCATTCACTGGAGCGGTGTTAGTAAGTGGTCAATATGAGGATGCCAGACAGATACTGCTGTCATTTGCTGATCTTCAAAATAAGGACGAATTTGATCCGGATTATGGTCGGGTTCCCAATCGCGCTCAACCAGATAACATTATCTACAATACAACTGATGGTACACCGTGGTTTGTCCGTTCAGTATGGGATTATTATCGATACAGTAATGACGAGAAATTTCTGGACAAGATGTGGCCAGCCGTCCGTCGTGCTACAGAAGGCTCATTGATGAACTGGGTCGATGCCGATGGTCTTTTACGACATGCCGATGCCGATACCTGGATGGATGCCAAGGGTCCCGATGGTCCCTGGAGTCCCCGTGGAGATCGTGCCATTGATATTCAATTCATCTGGCGCGACCAGTTAGAGATTACCAAACGTCTCGCACAGATATACGGGGATTTTGAATTGGTCGAGCAGCTCCAACAGACCATCACCAGCTGCAATGCATCCCTTGAAAAATTTAGATCTGCTGATGGGAACCATCTGGTTGATCATCTCAACTCTGATGATTCACAGGATTCTCAAATACGTCCCAATGTTTTTCTCGTCCCCCAATTGTTCCATGAAACCTGCGATTGGTCCACCTTCGCAACCCTGGCACCCCAATTGATCACTAGGAATGGGATTTTATCGCTGGCCCAGGATGATTCGAACTTCCATCCGTATCATCATCAGCCTGGTTTGTATGTACAAGATGCTGCCTATCACAATGGCATTATTTGGACCTGGAACTCAGCTGCATCAATCACTCCATCAATTCAATTCCATCAATATCACTATGCTGAAGCCTTGTTTAATAATCTCACTGAACAAATTATTGAGCGAGGAGCGATTGGTACCATTGCCGAGCTCACAGATGCCTGGCCCAGAGAAGGCCAACTTCATCTCTCAGGTACTTTTAGTCAAGCCTGGAGCCTGGCGGAGTATCTACGCAGCTTATATCAGGATATACTGGGTATCCAGCCAGATTTATCAGAGTCGCATGTGACCATTGCACCCCGACTCCTCAAAAAGTTAAAAGAAGTGACTTTCAAGCACCCCATAGGTGAGGATGAATGGGAGATAGAGTACCAGGATTCTGAATCACAATTCGATATAATTATTTCTCGATCATCTCATGAAGAGCTAAAACTATCATTTGAGTTATTTGCAGATGTGGAAGTCACTCACCTTGATCTGAGCTGGAAGGGGACCAAGCTGCATATCAGGTATGAGAAGCAAATGGGGCAATGGACTGTCCCTGGAGATATTGAGGACTATGTAGTGACCCATGAGGATGTTTCGGTTCCGCCCAATAGCCTGACCTTTTGTGAACTGGATATTACGAGGGAAGTGCCAGCCATGATGGGTCCAGAACATCGACTCCTCAGCGAAAAAGAACTCAGCAGTTTTAGTGGAACCGCCAGATCAATACGCAAGACTTCAGACCCTGCTGGTGACGATCATGGTCTGAATTCTCGTTTCACATACCCCACCAACCCTCAATTTGAAAATGGTCTCTCAGATATACTTGGGTTTGAAGTGAAGCAGGGGAGTGATCACTACGAGTTTGAACTTAATTTTTCAAATCTGGTTGACCCCGGTTGGCATCCGGAATATGGCTATCAATTAACCTATTGTGCTATTGGGATCAGCTATAATTCAGCAACTGGCACAAAAGAATTGGGAAAGAATTCTCAATCTACGTTCCAGTCTGCTTTTAAGGCTGATCAAATCATGTATATCAGTGGGGGGGTCCTGCTTGTTAATGACAATCATGAGCCTCAAGCAGAGTATATGCCTCGAACTGTCGCTGGGGCTATTGGTGACGCTGAGACCGACCGCATCATGTTCACACTACCCCAAGACCTGTTTCCTGAATCACTTGAAACAGCCGCTTTTCAAATTGCAGTTGGTTGTCAGGATGATCATGGAGGAGCAGGCATAGGGGATTTTCGTCCAGTCCAGGCTATTGGTAGCGAGTGGATGGGTGGCGGTGGAAGTGAAACAGGATCAAATGTTTATGACTGGTTGATAGGCCCATAAAGGATTTCTTAATAAATGTGGTCTTTAGCTCGTCGTGTTTGGACTGAAGTCCAGTTTTGAAGTTTTGACCTTCCGTCCTGCATTACAGGGTGGGTTAATTGAAATGAGAACCTCATCAAAAACTATCATTCTTTGTGCTCTTGGCGTCCTCTGTGGTTAAAAAGTCCATCCACAAAACAACCAACACCCCCAATAATTGCTTTTAATAAATAATTTGGAACTATTCTAACTCAAGTCATATTAACACCCTGTGAAGAAGACCTGGAAATATACTGCCCTTTTTACACTCGTTCTCATCGGGATGATGCAGGCAGTTCCATTTATTCCAAGCCATAACAACTGTCAGGCTGCCTGTTGTGTAGAGACAGTAAGTTGTTGTGAGACTGAGGTCGACACAGGATGCGATATGGCTATGACATCATGCAATGTGACGCTCTTCGTCCCCTTGATTTCGGCTCCCCTTATTAAAGTAGAATCCAATATTTCTCTGGATATCGCTTCTGCTCCCATGCTGCATATGGAAGTTTTACCTGAACAATCCCAGGTAAGTAACACAAATCTGGATCATTTCCAGGAAGCTCCACCACCAGACCACACCCCTCTACTCATTTAGACTTCTCTAAAAGCTAGGATTCAACACCAGGCCAAAGGCTTGTGTGTGTATTGTTATATGTAAAATCCTGTTTTGGAGATGTTGTTGTGTATAGAAATAATAAAGATTTATTGGGCAAAAGCTGGGTAATCATATTTTCCCTTCAGCTACTGCTAGGCTCACCCCTGCTGAGTTCTGAACCAAATATCAATCCTGGAAGTGACAGTTGGATAAACCAGCTAGAGCTGCGTCCAATGGATTTGCCATCACAGGTGAAGAGCCTTGATGAGCTCATTGAAATATCCCTATCGAGGAATTCTGAGCTTCGGGCACGTTACGCAGCGTGGAAAAGCAGTGAGGAAACTGAGAATACCATCTCAAGTTTGCCGGATCCAACCTTAGGAGTGGGCTATTTTATTGAACCCGTAGAGACAGCTCAGGGGCCTCAATCGGCCAAGATATCTCTGGGCCAAACCATTCCCTGGCGTTCAAAAATTCGGGCAGCTCGAGAAACCAGAGAATATCAGTCCATCCAAAGCTATGAGGCACTGGAGACAGTGAACCTCTCCCTCATTCGCGAGATATCCAGTTTGTGGGTTGAAGCAGGTTATATCCAATCCCAAACGTCCATTATTGCAGCCAAAATAGCCCTCTCAAGAGATTTAGAGGAAATTCTCAGTATCCAGTACCAAAGCGCCTCTATCTCACATAAGAAGCTGGTAGAAGTTCAGATCCAAACCCTGCAACTGGAAAATGATCTTCGCGATATAGAAAGCCAGTTTTACCGGCTCAAGGTAAAGTTGGGGTCAATACTTGAAATAGACTATCCATTGCCAGATGATTTTCTACCAATTCAAACAGTCCAATTTTTGTACGAATTCTCTTCGGGGGAGGTCTCAAGTGATCATCCCCGACTTCAAGGTCTGGAAGCAATGGTTCAAGAAACTCGGGCCAGGAAAGCAAGTGCTCAGGCTGCCTATATTCCAGATTTGAAAATTGGGTTGGATTATATACTCACAGATAAAAAAGTGGCAAATGGGGTAGACATTGCTGGAAGCGGAAAAAATCCACTCATCTTGAGAGCTGGCATTGCCTTGCCGTTATGGAATTGGAAATCAAAGAAAGCCGAAGTAAAAGCCTCTGAATGGCGGGAGAAAAAGGCCCGAGCATTATTGGATGCTGAAAGCTCCAAGCTGGCTCAGGATTATGATATTTCCCAGTCCATGCTCGATGAGGATATGAGATTGATCCACCTATATGAAGATCAGTTGTTACCCAAAGCCCGGGAAATTGAAAAGGTTATGCAGCAGGAATATATTGGTCAGAGTTCAGATGTATTCTCTTATACCATGGCCCGCCAGCATGTCCTGGATTTACAGTTAGTACTGATCAAAGCACAATATTCTGCACAATTACATCTAGCTGAACTCAGCTATTTGAAAGGCAAATAAAATGAATGAAATAATATCAAAATATTTGAAAATAATGAAGCCAATCCTATCCAACACATGGATGAAAACCATTTTAACTCTCATCCTGGGTGTCATGATGGGGAGTTTTCTCTTCTCAACGGGAAGCGTGGGTGTCAGTTCTGACCATGAGGATCATTCTCAGGGAACGACCTGGACCTGTTCCATGGATCCCCAGGTAAAACTGGATGAACCAGGTCAGTGCCCAATCTGCTTTATGGATTTAATTCCACTTGCTGTAGATGAAGCTGCCACGAATGGTCATTCCAATCACGAGGGGGAGACGACCTGGACCTGTTCCATGCATCCACAAGTAAAACTGGATGAGCCGGGACAATGTCCAATCTGTTTTATGGATTTAATCCCATTGGCTGATGAGAGTGGAACTGAAGCTTCAGAAGAGATCAGTTTATCTGCAGCTGCAGTTAAATTAGCCCAAATTTCAACCACACCGGTCCGACATGGTATGGCCCACAGTGAGATCCATCTTTCAGGTAAGATTGATTATGATGAAACCAGGGTAAAAAATATTGCTGCTTGGTTTCCAGGGAGACTGGAACATCTGTATGTTGATTATACTGGAATTCGAGTGAATAGGGGTGACCATTTGCTGGAAATATATAGTCCAGAACTCTATTCTACCCAGAGTGAATTGCTCCAGGCCTACAGTAGGATGAATCGTACAGACCAAAGTCCCATGACTCAACAAACATCTCAGGCCACATATGATGCTGTGGTTGAAAAGACCAAACTCCTTGGACTGAGTATGGCTCAGATAAATACCATCACCTCAACTGGCAAAGCTCGGTCAGTCCTACAAATTAACAGCCCCATCACTGGGGTCGTCATTCATAAAAATGCCGTCGAGGGGAAATATGTCAAAACAGGGGAGCAGATTTATTCCATAGCTGACTTGTCAAAAGTATGGTTAATCCTTGAAGCGTACGAGAAGGATCTACCCTGGTTGACCTATGGTCAGGAACTTTCGTTTTCTGTTCCAGGACTACCTGGCCAGGATTTTAGCGCGCATATCTCATATATTGACCCCCTCGTAAACCCTGAGAAGCAGAGTATAACTGTAAGAGCTGTACTGGATAATAAGCAGGGCTTGTTGAAACCCGGTATGCTGGCAGAAGCCTCCGTTTCAGTGATGCTGAATGGGGACGGGCATGTTGTTACTCCTGATCTTAGTGGGAAGTGGGCCTGCCCCATGCATCCTGAAGTTGTGGAAAATCACTCCGGAGATTGTTCTATCTGCGGTATGGATCTGATCCCGCTGCAAGAAATTGGCGGGGTTCAGACATTGGCAACCCAGGCATTACTCATCCCGGCAAGTTCCGTGTTGAAGACAGGTCGCCGAGCATTGGTTTATGTGCAAACCGGTGGAAGTGAATCGAGTCAGTTCGCGGGGAGAGAGATTGTTTTAGGACCTCGAGTAGGTTCAGAATATATCGTGTTAAGCGGTTTAGCAGTTGATGAACTCGTGGTCTCTAATGGTAACTTTAAAATAGATAGTGCCATGCAGATCGCCGGGAAAAAAAGCATGATGAGTGGCGATGGAGCGCCCTCAGCTGCACCAGTAGGTCATCAACATGGCTAAAAATAACTTGCTTGATCGCTTCATCGGATTGCCCTTAGAAAATCGGCTGATAACTCTGATCCTGTTTGTTTCAATCATGATCTGGGGACTCCTAGCAGCTCCCTTTGACTGGGATATTCCTGGAATAGATCGTGCACCTGTCCCGGTGGATGCCATCCCCGATATTGGTGAAAACCAGCAAATCGTTTTCTCAAAGTGGGCTGGACGCTCTCCTCAGGATATTGAGGATCAGATAACCTATCCTCTGACTGTGGCACTGCTGGGAACACCGGGTGTCAAAACAGTACGTTCATTCTCCATGTTTGGGTTTTCAACTGTCTATGTGATCTTTAATGAAGGCGTGGATTTCTATTGGTCAAGAAGTCGCATCCTTGAGAAACTGAATGCGCTTCCGTCAGGGACCTTGCCAGATGAAGTCAAACCGAGCCTGGGACCGGATGCAACCGCATTGGGTCAAGTATTCTGGTACACTCTAGAGGGACGTGATGAAAAGGGACAGCCTACTGGTGGCTGGGATCTTCACGAATTACGCTCCATCCAGGACTATTATGTAAAATATGGACTATCAACAGCTAGAGGTGTTGCTGAAGTTGCCTCTGTAGGCGGTTTTGTCAAAGAATATCAGATTGATGTCAATCCCCAGGCTTTGCGCCACTATGACATTTCACTTATGCAGGTTTTTAAGGCTGTAAAAGATGCAAATAATGAGATTGGCGCCCGCACTGTAGAAGTAAATCGAGTCGAATATATGATTCGGGGTCTGGGTTTTATCACAGGTCTGGACGATTTAGAAGTAACGGTTCTAAAGGTCATTGATAACGCTCCAATTACTATCGCTGATGTGGCACATGTCAGTTTCGGTCCAGCCTTACGACGTGGTGCCCTGGATAAACAGGGTTCTGAAGTTGTTGGTGGCGTCGTAGTGACCCGTTATGGCGAAAATCCTCTGGCAACCATCAATGCTGTCAAGGCGAAGATCGAAGAGATTTCACCTGGTCTTCCATCAAAAACACTAGCTGATGGTTCTGTTTCACAGCTTGAGATCGTCCCCTTCTATGATAGGTCCGGTCTTATTTATGAGACCCTGGGAACCTTGAATCATGCCTTACGTGAAGAAATAATCATCACGTTGATTGTGATTCTCGTGTTACTCATGCATCTCAGGGCTTCCATCCTCATCAGCATGATGATGCCAGCAGCTGTCCTGATCACTTTTGTGGGGATGAAAATGTTCCATGTTGATGCAAATATTGTAGCCCTGTCCGGGATAGCCATTGCAATTGGGACCATTGTTGATATGGGCATCATCATGACTGAGAATATTCTCAAGAGAATTGAAAATGACCCGAAGTCTACAAATGTCATAGATGGGATTCTTAAAGGAGCACGGGAAGTTGGCCCAGCGATTCTTACAGCAGTTTCTACCACGGTTATCAGCTTTCTGCCGGTATTTACCATGGAAGGCGCCGAGGGAAAACTGTTCAAACCGCTGGCTTACACCAAGACTTTTGCTCTGATATCCTCAGTGGTTCTGGCCATTTTGGTTTTACCAGTGGTTGCCAGTTTTATTTTTTCAAAGAAAACTTATGGGGAATGGACCAGGAAATTGTCACTGGCCATTCTGCTCGTTCTCTCAATTTGGGTAGCTGTTTCGTTCAATATTATCATCGGCTTAATTCTAGGCAGTATTGCTCTCCTTCAGTTGCTTAAACCCCTGCTAAAAGATTATCCCTGGCTCTATCACTCAAAAACCTTGAACTACTTGCTTGTTCTTGATGTGATTATACTGCTTTCACTCACCTGGGTGCCCTTGGGTTATGAGTATGGCATGGGAGCGAACTTTTTGCTGGTAGCTGTTCTGGTTGGTTTCGTTTTGGGACTGATTAAGACCTATACAGATGTATATCCAAAAATCCTTTTGTGGATGTTGGAAAATCGTGGAATTGCACTTCTCATACCTTCGTTACTATTAGTGTTTGGGCTGAATGCTTGGCTCGGTTTCGACTCAATTTTTGGTTGGTCACCCGATGTGATCAAACAGAGCCGACCCTACCAAAAGATGGTTCACGCATTTCCAGGATTAGGTAGAGAGTTTATGCCTGATCTGGATGAAGGTTCATTTTTGTATATGCCAACCACTATGCCTCACGCAGGTATGGAGGAGTCACTTGATGTACTCTCAACTCTGGATAGGGCTCTATACTCAATCCCTGAGGTGGAGAATGTCGTAGGAAAGATTGGTCGAGCTGAAACACCCCTCGATCCAGCGCCCCTTTCTATGATTGAATCCGTAATTACCTATAAATCTGAGTACATGCAAGATGCATCAGGGAATACGCTTAAGTATAAAGTGGATGACGATGACAATTTTGTTAGAGATTCCAATCACCAATTGATTTTGGACAATCAAGGGAAACCATTCAGACAATGGCGTGATCATATCAGGAATAATCAGGATATTTGGGATGAACTCGTCAAGGTTGCCCAATTACCGGGAACCACCTCTGCTCCCAAACTGCAGCCTATTGCTGCCCGTATCGTCATGCTCCAAAGTGGTATGCGAGCACCCATGGGTATCCGTGTACACGGTTCAGATATGGAGAGCATGGAAGCATTTGGGCTTGAGCTTGAATCCTATCTCAAAGAAATCCCATCAGTCAAGGCGAGTGCTGTTTTTGCCGATCGCATCGTAGGTAAACCATACCTGGAAATCGACATCCATCGCAAGGCAATTGCCCGATATGGATTGTCCATCAGTGATGTCCAGCAGGTTATTGCCGTAGCCATTGGTGGGAAACAAGTTGGGATGACCATAGAGGGTCGTGAACGATATCCCATCCGGGTCAGATACATGCGTGAATTCAGAGAGAATGATGAGAGTTTCGAATCCATTCTCGTTCCCACCTCCTCTGGGGCACAAATTCCATTGGGACAGTTGGCCAGCGTTCGCTTTACCCGCGGACCACAAGTCATCAAAAGTGAGAATACTTTTCTGCTCTCATATGTCCTTTTTGACAAGGTCGATGGCTATGCTGAGGTAGATGTCGTTGAGCAAGCTCGAGCATACTTAGATAGTAAGATTGATTCAGGTGATCTCAATGTTCCCAATGGGGTGAGCTACGATTTTACAGGCTCCTACGAAAATCAGGTTCGAGCCACCAAGAGAATGCGGATCGTACTTCCCCTGGCCCTGATGTCAATCTTTGTGATTCTGTACATGCAGTTCAAGCGTACTTCCACAACACTCATCGTCTTCTCAGGAATATTTGTCGCCTGGGCTGGAGGTTTTACCTTAATCTGGTTATACGGCCAACCCTGGTTTATGAATTTTTCAATTGGTAGTCTGAATTTTAGAGAAATATTTCAAATCCATGAGATCAATTTAAGTGTAGCTGTCTGGGTAGGTTTTCTGGCACTTTTTGGCATTGCCACAGATGATGGCGTTTTGATCTCGACTTACCTTGATCAACAATTTAAGGAGCTCAAACCAACGACACGCCAGGAGATTCAGGCAGCAGCCATTCTAGCCGGAAAGAGACGCATTCGTCCAGCCATGCTAACCACGGCTACAACATTACTGGCCTTAATTCCTGTCCTCACTTCAACTGGAAGAGGAGCAGATGTCATGGTACCCATGGCCATCCCATCATTTGGTGGGATGCTTTTCGCCACCATCAACACCTTTATGGTGCCGTTAATCTATGTTCTAGTTGCTGAGCGAAGAATATTGAAAAGGTAAGCATTTCATTGACGAAGCATACTAAACAAGAAGTGAGAAAAGAAACGACGATTCTAAATGTTCTAAGAAAGGACAGTGTTATTATGAGGAAAAGAGTAAGCGTACGATGGGCATTATATCTTGTGCTATTGTTGGGAATGACAGTCGGTCTCTCATTCGCACAAGGTAATGATCATGATAACCATGGCGGGCGGCATCATGGAGAGGATTGGCCCGAAGGTCTGGAGGTAATCGAGGTAAATGGGACTGCAATATTGGACTCTTTATTCTGGAGTCATCAATATTTCCTGGATACAACTCTTGATGGTGAAGCTGATTACCAATTAGGCTTTGGACCCTGGTGGTATAATCCAGATAACGGTGCTGAAAGACCAAACAATGGTGACAATGTTAGCATACTCGGTGGCATCATTGAGAATGACGATATGCCATTTCTGGTAGTCTATCGAATCAATGACTTATTCTGGCGAGACTCAACTGGTCAGCCCCCTTGGTCTGGCGATTGGATCCATCATGGAGCAAATGATTCTCTTCATGTATTCTGTCCCACAGATAGTATGTCGCATCTGGGGTTTCCACCTCAAAGCATGATGGGTATGGGCTTCCCTGATTCTCTGTATTGTCAATTCGAAGAAATTGATCCTGATTCAATGCCCGGTATGCATGACTCAACTCATTTTGCCGGATTTCTGTGTGACTTTATCAATCCCGAGGGTAATCACATGGGTGGTGGTATGGGACATTCCGGCATGATGAATTTTAATCAAGAAATTCAATTGCAATTCCATTACGACGAGGTGGCCCTTGAGCAGGCAGGTCTATCCGAAGAATCAATTACACTTTGGTATATGAATGCTGATGACCAGTGGGTCGTAGCAAGCACTTCTCAAATAGATCAAGAACTAAACACAGTTGCTATTTCGACTGATGATATAGCACCTTATTATTATCTAAGTGCTCCCTCACTTCTAAATGTTGATTCCAATAAGGAATCTGAGTTTCCTGATGTGTTCAATGTGGTTTCAGCTTTCCCAAATCCATTTAATCCATCTATTAACATTGATTTTGTTCTTGAGCAGACCAGCAATATCAATTTTAATATTTATGATTTGAAGGGTCGTCGAATACACCAGGAGAGGTTCAATTCTATGGCAAATGGTAGTCATACAATCACATGGACGCCTGGCCTCCACAATGCTGATTATCTAAAATCTGGTGTCTATATTGTGGAATTGGTTGCGGGAGAAACATCCAAAATTCAAAAAGTGACGTACTTGAAATAGCAGCTTCTGAGCGAGTTTGGTATGATTTGATGTGAATATTGGTAAATAAGTGCGTGAAAGAGAAAGGAAGGATATATTTTCATAATTAATAAGAAAATAGACTTTGAGCTCTTGTGTAATTTAAATATATCTGCAATAATCTGCTGGTGAGGTAGATTGTTACATGAAAAAATAGGAATATAAATTATGGATAAACATGTCTTTAAAGTAAATGATATGAATTGTAATGGTTGTGTAGCAACAATCCAAAAAGGTTTAGAGGCTGATGCACGAGTCGATACAATTGATATTCAACTATCAAAAAAGCAAGTTTCAGTAAGTGGAGATCTCACGACTGAAGAAACTGCGGAGATTATAAGAAATTCAGGATTCAATCCCGAACAAAGCACTGAGAAAAAGGGATTTCTAGGGAGTCTGTTTTCTAGCTGATGCGAGGTATCCTTCACATAGTCGCCCATTTTCTGATTCCGGCAGCGATTGCTCCCTGGATGAGTAAATACATGCTCCCTCAAAAGAGCTGGAAATACTACTGGGTGCTAATGTCTGCCACAATTGCGGTGGACCTGGATCATCTGTTGGCCTACCCGATTTATGATCCTGGCAGGTGCAGTATTGGCTTTCACCCTCTGCATACATTTTGGGCGATTGGAGCTTACATGCTTCTCTTAATCCCAGAAAAAACCAGAGTGATTTCATTGGGGTTAATTGTGCATATGATGCTTGATAGTATTGATTGTATCATGATGTGATAATGAATAAACATGTTAAAAAATAAACGAAAAGAGGTAAAGATATGAAGTATTTATGGATGGCAGCTCTGCTGGCAGTATTTGTGGTTGGTTGTGGTGAGGAAAAGGTTGCACCGGCAACGAACCATGATGGCCACAATCATGCTGCCATGGAAAAAACCGCAGCACCTGCTGATGCAGAAAAATTAATCTACTACACCTGTCCCATGGAATCGCATAAGCATATTCATAGTGCTGAGCCAGGCACATGCACCGAGTGCAATATGACCCTGGTGCCTGGAGTTATCACCACAGAGGATAAAATGGAATATTATGGGTGTCCCATGGAAATTCACAGCCATGTTCGTCAGGATTCTTCAGGAAGATGTGCTGAGTGCAAAATGGAACTCAAACCTATGCGTTTGAAAAAAGCAGGGAAGATCTAAACCACCTCCTTTGAATTAGTTTTTATTTTGATTTGCTGAAGTCAATGTTAACATCGCATGAAATCAATACTTAAACATAAGTGCGGTTGTTGGGAGTTTCATAATATGGGACGACTAATCAGTTCTTCGAATAAAAGGAATACATAAGATGCAGGATATATTAGATCTGCTATTGAGTAACAAGCTCTACATGGGAGTGGCAGCGTTTGTTGGTATCGGATTATTGATATTTTTGATGAAAAAGGTATTCAAGCTATTCATGATATTGATGTTTGTGGTACTGGCCTATGGAGTATTTATCTATGTCACTGAGGATGATCCCTGGGGTAAAATAAAGAAACAGGTGAGTCCAGCTATGGAAAAACTTGATGATGCCACACAGGATCTTCAACAAGAAGCCATTGACAAGGTCATTGATGAGGTAGATAAAAAGCTTAAAAAAGCCGGAAATTAATTTCAACCTCTCAGGCACTTACCTGGAGGGGCTTTAAAATGAATCCTATCTATTCAGTCTTTCTGGATAGGTAGGATTTTTTAATGTCATTAAGATCTCCGCGCGGGATGGCAGCTATGAGTCGCTTGGTATAATCAGTCTGTGGATCCTGGTAGACACTATCTGCATCACCCATCTCCTCCACTTTACCTTCGTTCATCACCACCATTCTGTCTGACATAAATTTCACAACGGAAAGGTCATGCGAGATAAAGATATAAGTGAGACCAAATTCGTCCCTCAGCTCATTTAATAGATTTAATACTTGAGCCTGGACTGAAACATCCAGGGCGGATACTGATTCATCACAAATCACAAATTCAGGTTGAACTGCCAGTGCACGGGCAATACATATTCGCTGCCTCTGACCACCAGAAAATTCGTGGGGATATCGATTATAGTGGCCAGGATCCAGTTTGACTCGTTCCAATAATTCCTGCACCTTCTGGCGCCTGTTTTGATCGTCACCGTGTAGCTGGTGAACCTGCATGGGCTCTATAATAGCTGATCCGATGGTAATTCTTGGATTGAGAGAGGAGTAAGGATCCTGAAAAATTATTTGAATTCTTCGCCGGATCTCCCGAAGTTCATCTCCAGAGATATTGGTGATATCCTTCCCATGAAAAATGATGTTGCCCGCTGTGGGCTCAATGAGTCTGAGAATGGTACGTCCCAGCGTGGTTTTACCACAGCCTGATTCTCCGACCAGACCCAGGGTTTCACCTGGATAGACATCAAAACTCACATCATCCACCGCTTTTACATGATCAACCACCTTACTGAATAGACCTTCACGGACTGGAAAGTAGGTTTTCAGGTTGTTGATGGTCAGGATGGGCTCCTGGGCATAAAGGTTTTTATGACGTTCGGCAGTTTCCTCAGGAGTGATTATGAGATCATGGATTGTCTCATCCACTGTTTTTTTGATCTCAAGCATTTCCCCTTCATCACTCTCTGACATAAAGTCAGCCATGGTGGGGAGGAGTTTTAACCGATGATTCAGGGGAGGGCGACAGGCAAGCAGGCCTTTGGTATAGGGGTGTTGTGGGTCTGAAAAAATTTCCCAGACTGAACCTTGCTCAACAATTTTGCCCTTATACATAACCACCACATGATCTGCGATCTCTGCAATAACACCTAAGTCATGGGTAATGAAAATGATGCCCATATCATGGCTGTCTCTGAGTCTGCGCATCAAATCAAGGATGGTTGCCTGGACAGTCACATCCAGGGCGGTGGTGGGTTCGTCGGCAATAAGAATTTGTGGGTTACAGGACATGGCCATGGCGATCATGACGCGCTGTTTCTGACCTCCAGAAATTTGATGGGGATAGGAATCAATAATTTTTTCCGGTCGGGGAAGTTCAACCTCAATAAACAATTCAAGTGTTCTGGCCCTCGCCTCGGCTTTGCTCATCTTTTGATGGAGGATGAGAGCTTCCATGACCTGGTTGCCACAGGTAAATACAGGGTTCAGGGATGTCATGGGTTCCTGGAAAATCATGGCGATTTCATTGCCCCGAAATTCACGCATCTCATTCTCAGGAACTTCTGCTAAGTCAACGAGACCCTTAGATCTGGAATGGTACATGAGTCTGCCACCGACAATTCTACCTGGTGGATTGGGTATCAAGCGCATGAGGGAGAGGGAGGTAACAGATTTTCCCGAGCCCGACTCGCCTACGACGCCAACCGTGCGACCTTTTTCAAGGCTGAAGGAAACCTTGTCAACTGCTTTTACTGTGCCTTCATCGGTACTGAAAACGGTTTCTAATTCTTCAATTTCGGTGAGCATATTCTCTGACATATTTGGTTCCATAATTTTTTTCTGCATACTTGAATCGTTTAATTGTGTGGCTGGAAATATAAATGGAAAGCTGCGTGGAAAAAGAGGGAAGGGTGATTGAGATTTTAATGGGATTATTGAAATCGGCACTCTCATTTCATCTATTAGGCCGCTACCGCCCCAAAAAAAGGCAAATATTGATAAAATACATCAGCAAAATATTTAATTAAATGTAAAAAATTTTATAGAAATATAGAAACTAGACCTCTTATTTTACTTATTATGACTGAATATCAGTAATATGTTTGTTAACTGAGGATTGACAAATTATCTTTGATACCCATAAAACAATATTTTGGAGGTTAACAAAAAACGTGTGGTCAAATGAAGTGGCACGGCCTCAGGCATAAGTTTATGGATGAGATGGAGGAAGCATGGCACAGCGCAAGATTCTTCTGAGTAATGAATTAAACCGGACCAGCGAAGCAGATGATACCGTGGAAAAATTCCACGCATCAGAGTGCTATGCACTGCTGGGTGAGATTGGATTCCTAAGTGAGGAGAAGGTAGCCTTGATGTTAGATCAGGGAAAAATCTCTGATCGCCGGAATCGTATGCTTGAAGCACTCCAAAAAATAACCTATGCAAAAATTGCCACCCTTGAAGGCAATTATACCTTTGCCATCGAACTCTATGAACAGGTCGCCGGGAAGATCAGTGTGCTCAATCAGGGTTCGCAGCAGGAAGGTGCTCTCTCTTATTTTTTCTATGAATACGCTGGTTTTTTCCAACAGTTAGGTGATACAAATGCGGCCTTTAGATATCTGGAAAAAGCACGCAGCATCACTTCTTCAAATAAGATGAAGCAGATGATTGCCTATCAGTATCTCATTTTAGATGCTGATTTAGAGAAGAAGTTCGCTCTTAAAAAATGGCTGCAGTGCATTGCCTATTTCAACAAATATGAAATGACAGTCATGGAGTCTCAAGCCCACTATGGATTGTCTCTGCAACTGATCAAGCAGGAAAATATGGCTGATGCCAGTACTCACCTTGATAAAGCGCATGAAATGGCGGCGCTACACGGTTTTCAGCATCTTCACTGGAGTATTGATTATACCAGAGGCAGCCTTCTGGTTAATCAAAATCGCAATACAGAAGCGGTGAGATATTACCAGGATTTACTCAAGAAAACGAGCAATGCATATTTTACTGCGAAAATTCAATCGAAAATTGCAGAATTGCATCACATCCTGGGAGATGCAGATCAAGCCCTGGAAGCAGCCATAAGCAGCATGGAAGTGAGCCAGCAATTCTCAATTGCCTCAGAACTGGCTGGAGCCTGTCTCTTACTGGGAAAAATTTATCATCGTGAAGTAGCTGACATCACCAAAGCATATTTCTATTATCAACAGGCCTTTGGATCCATCATGGCATTGATGAAAAGGGGCATTCCAGTCAATGAAGCTCGCCGAAAGGTCATCAATGAGTATGTGATCTTTTTGGAGGAGCACTTCCCTGGGGAGATGACTGAATCTGCAAACGAAGATCTATTCGCATTTTCAAAAGATTTGAATTGGGTGAAAATTAAAGATCTCTTTCACTACAACTTGTTTCTATATCACTATCTAAACACAGGTGTAGGTAATAAAACACTTGAGGCACTGGATTTTCCAGCTTCTTCCTTTTATTCAGCCACTGAACGACTCAGGAGCCGAGGGATCACCTTCCCTAATTTCCGTAAGAGTGATGTGGATATTCCAGCAGATAATTATGTGGAAGGCTTGCAGCAATATGCCAGATTGCACCGGGATAAAACCTGGGTGGAAATAAATGATTGTTTTGAAAAAGATATGCTAAAATACCACTACAAGTTGAATAATTATAACAAGAAACATCTCGCTAAGAATCTTGAATTAGCTTATTCAGGTATAGTAAATCGGACGAAATACCTCACTTCTGTGGATGGCTAATACGAAGAAGTAGGGTCTATCCTCTATGTAGATGCGGTGTCTTCTGGTAAAAGCGTAAACTTGAGTGATCACAAGTATCACAGTGGTAATATCCAGAACTTAAATAGAGAGTCTTACTCAACCACAACTGCCATCTGTTGCGATGGATTCGGTGGAGTTTGCTGTCACACAGAGGACAGCTGTGGGATTCGTAGCTTGAGGAGATCATCCTTTTGCGAATCTGTACAATCATGAGCCCCAAAGAGATTACTATCATAAGTATTCCAAGGAAGTCAGAAAATTCCATTTGAACAAAGGGTTCAATGAAAATGGAGACAAAGAACTGTTTTACTGCAGCAGTTGCATCTCCGACGCCTTGGATGAATGTTTGAACCATGATGTGAAATGGAATATCGGTATACAGCAGGGCGACACCACCTAGTAGCAAACTTGTAATGGTGAGTTCACTGCGGTATTTGCTTTGTTCCCTTGAAATCTTCTTAGTATTCATAATCTACCTCCCAAGCCAGGTTATTGGATCAGCTAAAATTATAAAATTCAATGATTTCGCCTATGAGGAGTAACCCTAATATGGCCTGGAAATATCCTCATACAGACACCTCATAGATACAACGTGCAATTGAACTTTCAGTAGATAAATGCGGATTGACAATGCTGATCACTTCTAATACTTTTAGGCATTCCTTTACCGCGCATTTTTTAGGAGGGGGAAATATTTATTCAGGTGTATTTACGAAATGCTCGTCTTACTCCAGACCGCATAAATATTGTTAGCTGGAGTTTTCAGATAAGATGCAGAAGGGGAAAATGTTGAAATTCTTTTTATGTACTCTCGTGTCAGGTCTGATAGTGCTTTCTTTCGGAGGCTGTGAGGAGGATAAAGATAATTCTGACCTTGACTACATGATCTGTGGAATCGAAAATCCAGAGTGGTTTACTGCGCTTGTAGAAAAAGCTGAAAGTGATCCATATTATTATGGTGGAAGCAGCTTAATTCAGTATGAATATGAAGGAACCTACATTTTTTACTTTAGCATTCCAGTTTCCTCCTGCATGTATTGTCAAATATATGATTGCGATGGAAATATTATTGAGTTGGCTAGTTGTGATCCACTGTTGGATTTTATAGAAAATCAATCCAATGGAACGTTATTATGGCCTCGGTATGGGTAGATTTCTTGGGTCATAAGTTACCCAGCGAACAAAGGCTTTGAGCTGACTCACACGCAAAGAAGAGGCTGACTTGAATGATATGGACGGATACATTGAGATTACAAAGCGATGCTTTTTTGGGAAGCAGCTCAAGCCTAAAGCGTTATGCCTACAGGTAGAAATTTAAAATAGGTGATTCTATGCTTCATCAAGTTTTCATAATTTCAGATGGAACTGGCCGAACAGCAGAGCAAGCACTTAAAGCAGCTTTGACTCAATATGAAGCAAGTGAAGTTGAAATTCATATTTGCCCAAACATTCGTACAAAATCACAAGTTACAAAAATTGTATCCGAAGTTTACAATATCAAAGGCTTGATTGTTCATACTGTTGTTTCAAAGAAACTACGTGATATAATTCTGGAGCAGGGCCGTCTGCATGATGTTGAAACGATAGATATAATGGGACCACTTTTAGCTCAGTTGTCACACCACTTTTCTAATTCACCATCTGAAGAACCAGGTATTTATCACGAATTAAATAAATCATATTTTCAGCGTATTGAAGCACTTGAATATACTTTTCGTCATGATGACGGTCAAAAAATTGAAGAATTGAAGAAAGCTGAAATCGTTTTATTGGGTGTATCTCGAACTTTTAAAACTCCGGTAAGTATCTACTTAGCACATAAAGGTTGGTTGGTAGCAAACATTCCAATTATTTTGGGCATTAAATTACCAGAAACACTTTTTTCTCTACCACCGGAACGTGTTTTTTGTTTGACGACTTATCCAAATCGTTTAGTTCAATTAAGAAAAGTTCGAGACAAGCATCTAGGTGGTGCTACAGGTGAATATGCAACAATGCCACATATCAAAAGAGAGTTGAGCTATGCGTTAAATTTATTTAGAAAACAACCCAAATGGTCTATGATAGATGTTACAAATAAGCCGATTGAAGAAATATCATCTGAAATATTAAGCGTTCTTAGGAATAGTCTAAAAGATGAGTACAAACAGAACCACATCACCTAATCAAAGGCATAACAAAGGTACTGCAGTTAAAGTCAAGTGAATTAGGCTGCATAAGCC
>JABMQQ010000168.1 GCA_013202495.1 Fidelibacterota bacterium
AAAAAGAGCTGCCGCGGTTTCATCACATGATGTTTCAATCCCAAGGATAACAGTGTCTTGCATCTTTTTTTGTACGATCTCTATTTTATCAGGAATAAATCGGTTAACTCTTTTTACACCAACTGGCAATACAGCTTCTGGCACATATAATTGTTCATTCTGATTCCAATGTGCACGATAGTCGAAACTTACTATAAAATCTTCAGGCTCCAGCTCCAACAGCCTATCCATGCCACCCTCTGCCTCCAATCCAATAAGCTGAGGGATCACGGAGATTTCTACATTTCGGGGAACATTCTCAAGTCTGATGGGAATGTTCAAAAATTCAACTGCTCCAATACTCTGTATATCGGCGCTCAGGGTTATGGCAGTGGTATCCAGGATATACAGTTGGGTTGGTTCAAGTGATATGGGCAAGGATACAAATACATCTGCATCTACACCAGATACCTGAAATGGCGGGACAGTGATACTGGTGAGTTCATTAAGCAAAGAAACAGGACCATGTACCATTACTTTGCTTGGTTCCACCCTGATATCCCCAACCAGCATATATCCCAATGCAGGTTCAATGTCAGCTTGTACGTTTACGTTGAGTTCTTTATGAGCCATACTTTCAACACTCACCCAGATTGATTCTGGCTCAACAATATGCAATAGATCCAGTTTATAGTCTCTGGGCATTATGAATTTATCGGGATGCTCAGCAAAATATTGATTTAGATAATATACTTGAGTGTTTTTGGTTTTTGTCAAATCCAATACCAGCCCTGTCTCTGACAAAGGCATGGTCATGCTAGCCCAGAGGAGCGTGTGGCCTTTCCCTCGGAATCTTGCTGTAATGAGCTCGGGAATTTCATTATTGAATGCTTTGTCTTCTGATAGCCCATCAATTCGAAGAGGAATATCCAGATCAAAAAAATACTCAATGTCTGTAACAACAAAGAACCAGAGCAGGACAGCCAGGATCACCGATCCTACTTTTATCTGAATGTCTGTGGTGAATATTTTTTTTAGCATTCTGTTAATATAAATTTAAAGCCCTCAGGCACAAAGCCTTCAACGCTTTTCATTGTGTTGATTTCAAAACGACATTTCTAGTGAAAATGAAAAGGCGATGTACCTGAAAAATAAGATAAACATCGCCTTTATATTTCATATCGGGGTAGAAAACCTATCCCGATGAGATTAGATCAGGAGTGTTACTCCTTGTCTCCCTCATCTGAATCAGCTGCTTCAGCTTCAGGGGCTTCAGGAGCCTCTTCAACTTCTTCAGGGGGTTCAACAACTTCTGGAGCTGCCTCAACCTCTTCTACTTCCTCGACTTTTTCTACTTTTTTCTTTTTAGGAGCAACCTTTTTCTTGGCTGGCTTCTTCTCAGCTTTCTCAGCCTTCTCAACCTTCTCAACCTTCTCAACCTTCTCAGCCTTCTCAGCCTTTTCAGCTTTCTCAGCGGGTTTTTCTTCAGCTTCACGGATTTTGCTAAGAATGGCTTCTGGGATCTCGAGTTTATCACTTACATGGTCTTGACCACGGATGAACTCATCGATATCATTGCGTTCTTTATCCTTGATAGCTGATGCATGGCTGACGACAACTTTTTTCTCAGTCGCATCCACTTCAACAACCTTCACTTCAACTTCAGCATCCTGTTCGAACTGATCGAGGATTTCTTTGCGCTCTTTCTTACGGAAATTGCCCAGAGAAATAATTCCCTCTACATCAGTATCTGGGAAGCTCAGGATGACACCCTTTTCAAGAAGCTTGATGACTGTACCCTTATGGGAGGTATTCACAGCAAAACGATCCTTCAGCTCTGGCCATGGATTTTCTTGGGCCTGCTTGATTCCAAGTGAGATTTTGCGTTCACTCTGGGAAATATCAAGGATTTTCACCATGATTTTGTCACCACGATTCACTATTTCCTTGGGATGGCGAACCTTGCTCGTCCATGATAGATCTGAAATGTGAACTAAACCGTCAATGCCCTCTTCAAGCTCGATGAAAGCACCAAACTGGGCCAGGTTGCGGACAGTTCCCTCATGGACTGAACCGACGAGATATTTTTCTTCGATAGTTGTCCATGGATCGGGTTGTAGCTGCTTTACACCAAGGGAGATTTTGTGGTTTTCAGCATCCACTGATAGCACAATGGCATCGATCTCATCACCTACATTAAAAACATCGGAAGGATGCTTAATGTGCTGGGTCCATGAAATCTCTGAGATGTGAACCAGACCCTCAACACCAGCAGTCAGTTCAACAAAAGCGCCATAGTTGGCAAGGCTAACAACCTTTCCATTTACAGATGTACCTTCTGGATATTTGGCAACAACGCTTTCCCAAGGATGGGGTTTGAGTTGCTTGAGACCCAATGATACTCTCTGCTTGACTGTATCATAATCAATAACCTTGACCATGATGTCCTCATCCAGACTAACGACCTCTGAAGGATGATTAACACGACCCCATGAGAGATCTGTGATGTGGAGCAGACCATCAATTCCACCAAGGTCAACAAACACACCAAAATCAGTGATATTTTTGATCCGACCTTCAAGAATCTGACCTACTTCGATTTCATCCAAGAGTTTACTGCGCTGTTCCTTCAGGCTCTCTTCGAGTAATTCCTTACGGGAGACAACAATATTTTTACGAAATTCGTTGACCTTAACGATCTTGAATTCGAAAGATTTTCCAACATAAGCATCGAAATCTCTGATGGGTCTTACATCCAGCTGGGAGCCAGGTAAGAATGCATCAACACCGAGGATATTCACAACCATTCCACCCTTGATACGACGGGAAATG
>JABMQQ010000169.1 GCA_013202495.1 Fidelibacterota bacterium
TGAACCTATTGGAATTAGCCTTCCTAAAGAAGCCTGGCGTTAAGAATCACACTATAAGGATGCAAAATAATGGCACGTACCTTGACATTTAAAATATTCAGATATAACCCCACCAAAGAGAATGATGAGCCGCATATCGATACCTTTGAACTGGAGGAAACTCCTCGTTTAAATCTATTTACTGCGCTTCATCGAATCAGAGAGAAACAAGCCCCAGATCTCATGTATGATTTTGTATGCCGTGCTGGTATTTGTGGCTCCTGCGCCATGATGATCAATGGTCGACCCACATTGGCTTGTCGGACACTTACTGCTGATCTGGCAGATACCATTGAACTCTATCCCTTACCCTTCTTTAAGCTCCTTGGCGATCTTTCCGTGGATACTGGAGTCTGGTTCCATGATATGGCCAAACGGCTGGAATCCTGGATTCATACCACCAAGGAATTTGATCCAACTGCCGAAGAAGAGCGCATGGACAACGCCACTGCCAATAAAATCTATGAATCTGAACGTTGTATTGAGTGTGGTTGCTGTGTGGCAGCCTGCGCAACAGCCCAGGTTTATCCAGATTTCCTCGGTGCAGCTGGTCTGAACCGAGTCGGTCGTTTTATGTTTGATCCTCGTGACACCCGCGGTGAACAGGAATGGTTCGAATTGGTCTCAACTGATATTGGTGTATTTGGCTGTATCGGTATGATGGCCTGTGACGATGTCTGTCCCAAGGATCTGCCTCTTCTGGAGGTCTTCTCATATATCCGTCGCAAGATGAATTCTGGAGTTAAGGTCGCTGTGACTGAAATGGATCTAACCTAAAACCTGTTTTCGCGAAGCCAAACAGGTTTCGTAATCAAAGAGCCCCGACATGTCTGTCGGGGCTCTTTTTTTTACTTCAAATACGTAATCTTTTGAGTTTGACTTCTCCCACCCGCTTCTAGAACCACAAGATAGACACCTGCTTCAACCTGCATCCCCCGTCCATTTAAGCCGGTCCATTGAAGCTCATGAGTACCAAATGCCTGGTTCTCATCCACCAAAGTGTTGATCCTGACTCCCCTTAGATCGTAAATCGTGATGGTTGTATGTATTGTTTCATCGAGCTCATAGCGAATATTAACTGAGGGATTAAAAGGATTGGGATAGGCAGCATGCAACGTAGTCGTGTTGGGTTGTACACTCTCAGTCCCAATACTTACGATATTCAGGTTTTCAAAATAGTTAAAAGTCCCATCATAATTTCCCACAGTGAGGTCAAGATCACCATCTCCATTGAGGTCAGCCAGGGCGGGTGTCGCATTTTGTCCAAAAGTAAAACCTGATAGTGAATCGGGATATTCAGTCCAGACTCTATTCTCATGACTGAAATATTTCACATCTCGAAAACTCTTCCCCACCAGCATGTCCAAGTTTCCATCAAGGTTGACATCACCCAGGCTGAGGACAGCATTGCCACCTACATCTAAACCACTAAAGAAGACCGTGTTCTCGGTCCAAACCGCATCCAGAATGGTACCTGTATTTTCATAGTATGAAATTTGCCCATCTTCCCGACCTACACAGAGGTCAAGATCACTATCCTCATCAATATCGTAAAGTCTGGGGCTGGACCATCCCCCCACGTTGATTCCAGTGAACTCTGAAGATTCGAGGGTAAAAGACGTCCCTGTATTTCGATGGTAATAAAGATTCCCACTCAGGTCCCCTACCACCAGATCATAGTCACCATCTGCATCAAGATCACCTGCAGCAACAGCGGAATAGATGGAGTGGTCAATGCTGCTGAATCGACCATGGTTAGCAGACCACGCAGGTCCAGAGACATTACCAGTATTTTCATAATACTTGATATCACCACTCTGACTGCCACTCAGCAGGTCGAGATCCCCATCATGGTCAAAATCGATAAAAACCGGGTTGCTGGCACCACCTACATCGATGACACCGCCAAACAATGAGGTCACTTCAGACCAGGAGGCCGATGTGAGGGAGCCTGTGTTACGGTAATATTTGAGAGGACCGGAAGCTGTCCCATGAACCAGATCCTGCTTACCATCACCAGTCAGGTCCACCAGGCAAGGTGAGTTCCAATAGGTTGAGTTACCTAGTCCTGAGAACTGTGAACTCATGTTATTCCAGAACCAGGATTCCGGAGTTCCCATGTTTTGATAATAGTAAAATCCATATCCATCCCGACCCACCAGGAGATCAGAGTCACCATCAGCATCCATATCAGAAAACCAGGGATAGGCGTACAAACCCACATCAAACCAGGATTCCTGAGTCCCAGCTAAAAATATGGCTGTTTCGGGATTTCCATAATTTTGATAGTAATTGATGGCCCCAGATTCGCTGAGCCCAATTACCATATCAACATCACCATCATTGTCCATATCTGCAAAATGTGGTACAGGATTCGGAGCAAGACTCAGTCCGTCAAAAAATCCATCCACCTTTTCAAACACTGCAGCCATGGATGTACCTGTATTTTCAAATAATTGTAGTCCAGTATATCCACCGCTGACAAAATCCAAATCACTATCCGCATCCAGGTCGACACAAACCCCTATTTCACAGTCCAGTTCCTGAACTGAAGCAAAAAGGTTATCACTCGGCTGGAAATGTGGAGAGGTCTGCGAGCCTGTATTCTCAAAATACAGTGGTGGACCACTGATACTCCCCAGAATCATGTCCAAATCCTGATCATTGTCAAGATCGGCAAATCGAGGTTGGGAAAATGGGAGGGAGGGGACTCCGCTGGGATTGAATATCTGATCATTTTGCTGCCACATTTGCGCCTGACAAAGGACGACGCTCATTATGACCAGTAATAATTTTATTGTTAATCCATTCATAACATCCCCTCGCTAATTATGATGAAATCTATGGGCGCAAATGAGCAAAACAAGTTACAAGGAGCCTGCACTAAAGAATTATTTAAATGTCGAGGCTTTCACCAGAAGCTCTTCCCACTCCTCTTCCCATTTTGAATCAATGGTAATCCCCCCACCTGAACCCAGAGATATTTTTGAATCGTGTTGAACCAGGGTCCGAATGGCAATATTAAAACTGAAGTCACCGTCGGGATGGAAATACCCCATGGAACCGGTATAAACACCCCTGGAGGCATCCTCCAATTCGTCAATGATTTCCATCGCGTGTTTTTTGGGACAGCCTGTGATCGATCCACCTGGTAACATGGATAGCAGGGCATCAACTGGATTGAGGTCCTGCCTGAGGCGTCCTGAGATTCTAGAAAAGGTGTGCCATACTTTAGGAAGCTTTCGCATATCTTTGACGGCTTCAAGAGCAATACTCCCGATCTCACTGACTTTGCCCAGATCATTCCTGAGTAGATCTGTGATCATGAATAATTCAGCCTGTTCCTTTTCACTGCTCATCAGTTCCTGTCGACGTGCATCATCTTCCTGTCGGGTTGCCCCACGGGGACGGGTCCCCTTTATGGGCTCCGTTGTTAAAATTCCATCACGGTGATGTAGAAATAACTCGGGTGAGAGTGAAGTGATCTTCAGTTCATCACATTCCATGGCCATGGCATAGGCAGCAGGATGTTTTTTAAGCATTGAAGCATAAGAAATTGGGTCACTGGCCTTCCCTATCAGCTGGTGCGTGAAATTGAGCTGATAAAAATCTCCAGCACGGATATACTCGTGGATTCGAGCAATGGTATTTTTATAGTTTGATTCTGAGATGGTTGATACGAATTCAATTGATGCTGAGGAGTCTAAATCTGGTTCTTCAACATCAAAATCCGGCTGGTTGATTCCCACATAATTCGGTTGTCCTTGATGGTACTCAACCCAATGATCATAGGCATGAATTACCGCCAAAGGCACATGTCTCGAGTGGCGACTGGTCACATCCTGTAATGCCATCCCCAAGTCATAACTGAAATATCCACTACATAATTTGTCCCGGTTCACTTCCAGAAAGTCCAGCAAGGCAGGTAACTCAGCGGTATCCCTGAGTACGAAGTCGGAGGTAGGATCAGAAGCCAACAGATCACGCCACATGGATGTGCCGTCACGATCTGTTCGAAAGCAGGTGTTATCTGCCTGGGAAACATGCGACCATAGTTGCTCCTTACTCATCTCAAAGTGCCAGAAATTTGTCGATGATATGGTTCCCCGTATTCATCATTAAAAAGGATTCGGGATGAAACTGTAAGCCAAAAATGGGCAAACGCTCATGTTCGATAGACATGATATCTCCGGCAGCATCATGAGAGGTGGCCTGAAAGCCATCAGGTACATCATCAATCACCAGGGAGTGATAGCGCGCCACCTCAAAGGATGAATCCAGATCGGACATGATCCGGGAGCCCGTAGTTGTTATAGTGGTAGTTTTTCCGTAAACAAGTCGGTGAGCCTGAACAACCGATTTTCCATAAGCAACTGCCAGGCACTGGTGTCCCAGACAGATGCCCAGGATGGGAGTGTGGTCAGAAAACTCCTTGATAAGTGGAATGCAGATACCTGAGTCTGCCGGTGTTTTGGGTCCAGGACCAAGAATAATCCGCTCTGGATTAAGATCAGCAATAGCATCGATAGTGAGAACATCATTTTTTTTGACCATAACCTTCTGCCCAAAACTTGACACCTGTTGGTATAGGTTATAAGTAAAGGAATCGTAATTATCAATGAGTAGGATCATGGGCTGAAAATATGATGTAATTGATTACATCAAACTGGAGTCTTCACGAGAGAGTCCTTCGACAAGCTCAGGGACCGCGACAGCGGTGATCTCAGGCTTGAGATTGTCACGCCTCTCAGGTTCGCAAAAACTGATCAGGATTTGATAGATCCTAACTTCTTTAATCTATTCAGACGCTCTGTCTCATTTTGTTTGAGCCAGATATCCTGGGATAAAATATTCCAGGCCTTCATAAAATAAGGAGCTGCTTCTTGAGGTTTTGCCTGGAGGGTGAGACATTCTGCAATCTCTTCTGAGACATAACCATCTTCGTCTTGGCCGGCTGTCTGTATCTCTTTTTCAAGATCATATTGCATTTCAAGCGCCTTGTCAATATTACCCAGTGAGCGATTGGTCTTGGCCACACACCATTTTGCGATTTGGGTTTCTCTGACCTGTTCGTGGGCTTCTCGCCATTCCTGGGCTTTGAGAAAAATTGCCAGGGCTTTTTCAAATTCCTGCATATCATGGTAGGTCCAACCGATGTTGTTGTATAGAGAACCCAACCATCCCTGTGCTCTTTTGTTGGGACTGTTTTCGGCTAAATCCATTGCCTTTTCATTCCAGAGTAATTGCTGATCCTGTTGCGCAACAATTCCCAGCATGTGTGCAGCATCCACTGCATAAAAGTCAGCTTTTACCTTTAAACCCAACTCCCAGGCTTCCAAAAACAGAGGTATTGATTCTTCCTTTTTTCCTGATGAATTAAACGTCCTCCCCCGCTCTAACATATAGCGAATCCTAGCGATGGGATATTCAGGTTTTAATTCAGAGTCAACTTGATCTAATAATTTATGGGCATCTTCAAATTTTTGCTGAAGACCCAGGGTGCGGGCAATTTGGGTTCTCAACTCAAGCACATATTCTGGCTTCTCCTGCGCATTTGCGTTGGCCAATACATCCCTGAATTTCTGCTCTGTTTCACCAGGTTCATTGTAATTCCATAATTTATCGAATTCGTGCATTTGAGGCTCCTCCTCGATGACAACCTTTGTCTTATCACGTGAACAGCTTATTAATACCAGTAAAATGCTAATCAACACTACTGTTCTTACATACATGATAGGACCTTACAATAATATTTTATGATAATTATCCTTTGCTAATATCAAATTAAGATTTATGCTACGGGTGCAAAGCAGAAAAATGGGTCCCCCAGGGGAACATATCCTGGCTTATGGGCATGGAAGGGAGATACCTTATGAAAACAACATCAATCAATCGGTTCTCACGAGTAGCCAGCTGGCTACTTATCATATACCTGTCATTTATCATGTCGGGGTGTAGTTACAGACCTGCTGAGCTCACTCCAGAGCAAGCACGTGTGCTTCAAACCCGGGATTTCAATGGCAGCCCTGAAGAAGTAGCTAAAGCGGTTAGCGTTGTCCTCCAGGAAATGCATTTCACCCTGGGCAATGTTGACATGGGTTTGGGACTCATGACTGCCAGTAGAACATCAGAACGTCTTTTGGCACCCATAAGTCGAGAAACTAGTGTTGAAAATGGTGTTGAAAATGAGCTCGGGACCTTCTGTTTGATCGCAGGTACCATGGCCGTCGTAGGCTTATTTATAGCCTGGATGTTTGATGCATTTGATGATGATGAAGATGAAGAAGAGGACAACGAAAACGATGATCGGCATACCCCGCGGCGTTCGCATAGGTCCCGCTCCCACCATCATGATTCTAGTTGGTCGATGTTTGGTTCCCATGATTCTGGTCCTTCAAGTGCTGATTCATATACCTATATCATGACCATTAATCTTGAAGAACTTTCTCTTCAGCAAACACGGGTTCGTTTGACTGTTCAGGGAGAACACTATGAAGGCCCCAGTCTTGTTGAATCCGGCCCTGTGCAAGATCAGCAATTCTTTATTGATTTTTATACTCGTTTGCAAACAACGCTGAATCGCTAATGCAGATTCGTCGGAATAGAGTTCCGAGTTAAGCCGTAAGATTGAGACCAGCCCTACTTTCACTCATTCTTTTTGTGCAAATTGTATTCGCACAAGAGATGACTCCCCTGGATTCACTTTATGCTCAGGACACACTAAGCTTTGCTCAAAGAACTCTTTTAAAGCCCATTCAAAACTGGCAACATTTCAGCTATGAATCATCCGCACTAAACTGTCAATTCGAAAAATCATGTTCAAATTTTATGGTTGCAGCTATCCTTGAGAAAGGTGTCCTACCGGGAATGGTGATTGGTACAGATCGGATTGTCCGTTGCAACTCGGCGGCCAGGCACTATCACCTGCAACTCCCCCATGCAAAAATCCAGTATGATGGACGGCTGGTGGACCCTCTGGAATGGGCAAGAGAGCCCAAACCTGGTAAAAGTCCTTTACTGGCAACTTCACTGTCCATCGTTCCTGGTCTGGGGCGTGCCTATGCTGGACATCCGGTTGATGGCTTGTTCAGTTTCATTCTAGTAGCGGGTTTCGCCTTTAACACCTATAATCAAAACCAGGCTGAGAATCCCATCATGACTGGGATAAACGCCAGTTTTATGACCCTTTTCTGGTTAGCCGATTTTTATGGTGCCTACCGCACGGCAAAAATGGTTCCACCCAGAAACACACAGCCCTGATTTCTGACCTGTAATTCACCCCTCTTTGTCTAACCTTCAGATATGCAGTATTGAAAAGGTAACCAGTTTCAGATAGATTGTTGCTCACATAATTGAATGGATTCATTGAGCCCAAATCGACTCAATGAATTTTTATAAAGGGGAAGCATGAAAAGTCTAAAAGGTATACAATATTTCGTCATCATTTTACTGATTATCTTGGTAACGATTGGTTGCAGCAGTAACCCCTATGTAAAGAAAATTCCAAAAGAACAATACGTCGTTATGCTTTCGTTGGATGGGTGTCGTTGGGATTATCCTCAAATTGCAAATATGCCGAATCTGGAATCGATTGCACGTGAGGGTGTAAAACTGGAATCCTTGCAGCCCTCCTTCCCCAGTAAAACTTTTCCAAATCACTATAGTATCGCTACAGGCTTATATCCAGATAACCATGGAATTGTTCAGAATAGCTTTTATGACCCAGATATGAATGCCTACTATAAGCTCAAAGATCGAGAGGCCGTTCAAAATGGTGCATTTTATGGTGGTGAACCTATTTGGGTTACGGCTGAGAAGCAGGGATTAAAGACTGCGTCCTTCTATTGGGTGGGAAGCGAAGCTCCCGTCAATGGCACCTATCCATCCCGATGGAAAAAATATAATCATCACTTTCCATACGAAGCTCGAGTGGATAGTGTTATTGCCTGGTTATCTCTTCCCAAAAAGGAACGCCCCCGCCTCATCACCTGGTACTATCCAGAACCAGACGAAGTTGCCCATAAGAACAGTCCCGAAAGCGAAAAAACCAGAATTGAACTTGAATACCTTGATAGTCTGATTGGAGATTTCCGGCAAAAGCTGGCACAACTTCCCATTGCGGATCAAGTGAATTTCATCGTGACTGCAGACCATGGCATGACCAGAATTTCAGGTGACAAGTGGATTTACTTTGAAGATTACATCCAGCCAACCTGGTTGGACACTTCCCTGGGCAGCACACCAGTCTGGATGTTTGATGTAAAGGAAGGGTTTGAGGATTCTGTCTACCTGAACCTAAACCGGGCTGAACACCTAAATGTATGGAAAAAAGACAGTATCCCAGATACACTACACTATGGCAAGAATTCCCGCGTCATGGATATTGTGGCAACCCCTGATCTCCATTGGAGTATTGGCTGGGGATATAAAAGATATCCAACTGACATGATTGGGGGGGCTCATGGATATGATCCTCGACTTAAAGATATGCATGCTATTTTCTACGCATCTGGCCCAGCTTTTAAACATGGTTATGTTCACCCCACGGTTGAAAATATAAACATCTACCCCCTCATTGCGAAAATCTTGAATCTCAAACCGGCTGAGACCGATGGGAAGCTGGAAAATGTCAGTCGTATGCTAAAACCCAAATTGATGATAGACGACTAAGTATGCTGGATCTCGTTTTCCCAGGTGGCTTGTATGTTTTTGCAGGGATTGTCGTCCTGCTCTTGACATTCTATCGATGGATTAACAGGTCAGATCGTTGATTAGCTCATACAAAAAAGTAGCACAATATATTCTGCTTGCGGCGTTCATGGCAGGTGGTCTCAATTCATGTTTCCTCACTGACTTACACCTCAAAGAGTATTTACGCCCCATCCGTAAAATTTTAAACAAAGAACGGACCTATTGGACTGACAAAATTGAATATAAAGGTGAGACAGGTACCGAAATTGTTTATTACAAAAATGGGCGACCTGCACTGGAACGTTTCTTTGATGAAAATGGGCTGCTAACAAGCATCAGCTATCTGGGCAGGGATGGGCGGTCTCTAAGAACCGATTCTCTGGTATATGCTGCTGAGGAGCTGATCGGCGGGTACTACTTTTCAGAGCCTAGCCATCAACTCCAGCTGCGCTTCCTCAGTTATAAACAACAGGGGCAACTGAGTCAGCGCTCATGGTATGGCGCCAGAGATGAACTATTGAGTCGTGAATTCTTTCTTTTTGATAGAAATGGATCTCGACGCATGCGGATGATATTTGATGGTAACGATTCACTTCTTTATACTGAATCGTTTAGACGTGGTTCAGATGAATTGGAGCTCCAGAATGCCCACACTGTTTTTGGACAACTTGTCCATCAAACTATCTATGAATCCGGCAAACCTCCTTACAAATACGACTTCAATTTAAGGGGAGAGGTCACACGAATTTCTGAACTTTATCCCGGTGGTAATCCAGTCTGGTCAAGCGACTTGCTTTACAATTCCAGCGGGGTAATTGAACGGAGCAATTTCAGTGTTGATGGACGATTCCTGTTCACCCATCTTGGTGATATTGAGCTCTTCCAGCAATCTCTACGAACCTGGAAACACCCTGCTTCCCCAAGTCAGGTGCAACAAATTTTCAAATTCAACTACCGCAGCCCCTTCGTTGAAGAGATATCCAATAATGAGTCCAACTCCAAAATAATTGAATACAGATTGCCTCGCAGTGGAGCAATCTTTAAACGCTCTCTGGTAGATAAAAACAATATCCTTATTCAAGACAGCATTTATTCAAGCCGAGAGGGATTTCACCCAGTTTCAGTAAGAAATTTTGACAATGAGGGTTTCATTATAGATGATGTCGTCTCCGATTTATCTGGTAACCCGAAGTGGCTTCATAAATGGTTTAGAGATGATAAGCAGAGAGTTATTAGAGAGGAAATTTCAGCCCTTCCAGACACCTTCACATCGGCAGTAAGTCGGTTCTATGATAGTTTTAGTTCACCAGCCTTCTCAGAACGATTCACCTCCCCTGACTCATTTGACGGGACCTGGGTATTCTATCATGGAGGTGGTATCAATAAAACCCTCTTCTACAATAATCAGTTTGACCTGAGTGAGTCGTGGCTTCTGCGACCTGGTGGCGACACGACGCGGCATTCCACCTTTGAGACCGTTGACTATATCAGGGTTGAGTCAAAGTATGGACTCCAGGATACCCTCTTATCCCAACACCGATTTACTGAGGATGGTCTTTTAAGCTGGGAATTATTTTTTGATCCAGAAAAACGTATCCAGAAAGAAGCCCACAGAAAGAAAGATGGATCAATTTACAGGGAAGTCACCTACGATCACCCCAATCGGAGCATCACCAGTACCACTTATGCACCGGTAGGTTTTGGGGATGGTACCTCAGCCGGACAATTCAAGGGCGACCTGACTTCTCGCGTGGTTTCTAAATTGAACGGGCAAGGCAAGAACATTCAGGTTATTTCATATAATTCCAGCGGTGAGACTGACTGGGAGAAACGTAATGCCTATCGAGCCGGGAAACTTTTAAAATCGGCTCAATTGGATCCCCAGGGGAAACCTGTATTCATCTCCAACTACACCCATAATGACCAGGGTCAGGTGCTTACCGAAACAGCACTTGATAAAAATGGCGATCTTGTTCATACCATTGAAAACCAGTACAATGAAGAGAACCAACTCATCTGGAAGACCTTCTCCTCCACCTTATCGGGGATATCAAGTGCAAATAGGCTTTATTATGATGAATTGGACCGCTTACAGCGAGACGAGATCATTGAGGATAAAAGATTTATTGAGGCCGTAGAATACGAGTACTTCCCTGAGTTCTTCTTGAGAATGGCCACTCACTATACACCAGAAGGTGAAATCATCCGCAAAGAGGTTGAGAATTATTTTGGCAATAATGTTTTTGCTGACAGCTCAAGTGAAGACAATAAAGGAAACACTAAATGAAAAAAAACAGGCTGTTTTTAATTCACTTCGTTGTTGTGCTGGTTTTTATTTCTTGCTCAGGGTTGAAAAAGACTGATGAGTTCGCTATTCCTCATGAAGTAGGCATAGCTTACATGAATCTGGAAACTGGAGAAATTCTCGCTTATAACGCCCATGAGCTCTTTCATGCAGCCAGTACCATGAAAACCCCTATTATGTTTCAGCTATTCAAAATGAGAGACAAGGGCATCATCGATTTGCAAAGTGAAATTCCCGTTAGGAATCAATTCACCAGTATTGTGGATGGTTCTCTGTTCAGTCTACCTATTGCATCAGAAAAAGATGAAATTTTATATCCCTATCTAGATCAAAATCTCACTTTCTACAACCTCATGGACAAAATGATCACTCACAGCAGCAATCTGGCTACAAATATTTTAATTGAACACACTGGAGCAGATTCAATTGGAGCTACCATGCGAAGTATCGAAGCAGATGGTGTGTTGGTCATGCGGGGCGTGGAAGATCTCAAGGCATATAGCCTGGGTTTAAACAATCTGACTTCTGCTTATGGCATGATGAAGGTCATGGAAGCTGTTTACAAATCAGATCTGGTTGCAGATTCTTCACGTCTGGAAATGCAGGAAATCCTCAAACGTCAGCACTTTAACACCATGATACCTGCAGGCTTGCCCAAGGATGTCATTGTCGCCCACAAAACTGGCTCAATCACACGCATCGCCCATGATGCTGCCCTGGTTTTTCCTCCTGATTCAGCTCCATTTGTCTTGGTTATTTTGACCCGGGGCTGGGATGATCATGCCTCCGCACAAAAAGTGGGGGCTCGCATATGCTCCAAAGTATACGATTATCATCGCGGTCTGTTAAAGCGGACTGATATTGCCATTCCTGATCTGCTGAAGGATGAATAACCCCTATAAATCCACTGAATTCTTCATCCAAAAACCCGACGAGGCACCTCGAAATACAAGCTGGCACCAAGGGGTGCAAAATGTTATGATACATCAATGATAAATCTCCATACCCTGGCCACTGACGCAGCCCTCAAAACAGGCGAGATTCTCCTTAAATATTACAAAAATGCTTACGAGATTCATGATAAAGGATACCATAATCCTGTCACAACGGCTGACCATGAGGCAGACGCCTTTCTGAAGCAGTTTCTCCTGGAAGCAACCCCAGATTTTGGGTGGCTGTCTGAAGAAACTATAGACTCACCCGAGCGTCTTGATAAGGAATTTGTCTGGATTGTTGATCCCCTTGATGGGACCAAGGAATTTATTGAAGGTGTCCCTCACTTTGTGACATCAATCGGTCTGGTCCAGAATGGAATTCCCATACTGGGTGTACTTTACAATCCCGTCTCTGAAGAGCTCATCAGAACGGACGATGCAGGGGTTGTCTGGTATCAAGATCAGAAGGCCGTGCTTTGTCAGGAGACCGCATTAATAGATGTGGGATGTTTAAACAGTCGTTCCGAAACCCGATGTGGACTCTGGGGAACCTGGGCCAGTGAATTTAAGGAATTAATCCCCATTGGGAGCGTCGCCTATAAGCTCGGTCTCGTTGCCGCAGGTCAACAGGATTTCTTTGTCACCCTGCGCCCCAAAAACGAATGGGATGTATGTGCTGGACATGCACTTCTTTTGGCACTTGGTGGAACAATGAAGACAACAACTGGGGCTGAAATATCATACAACCAGACAGACACAATTATTAAGCCGGGAATGACAGGTGGTAATAAAAACCTAGTAGAGGCTTTTATTAGTAGATTTAATGCGCGGAAAGGGAAATAAAATGAGTAATGATTCAAAACAATTAGAAGCATTTGATGTCCTGGGAGATGGGATCAGTTTTGTTCGTCTTATTAACACCATGGGATCGGATGTTGAAATTGTTAATGGAGCCAGAGTTTCATTTGGAAAACGTCGGGAAGAATTGGATGAGAAAGATAAAGTTCTGATTCAATATTTAGCTGATGAGAGACATACATCCCCTTTTGAACACGTTGCATTTACATTTCACATAAAATGCCCGCTATTTGTGACCCGTCAATGGCACCGTCATCGCACTTGGTCTTACAATGAGATCAGCCGTCGATATACATCCATGAATCTTGAATTTTATGTCCCCAAAGCATATCGCCAACAGGCTGAGACAAATCGCCAGGCCAGTACGGATGAGCTTCTCGAGGAAACAAAAGATGGGAAAAATATTCACGATCTCGTGGCTGCACATACATCTGGTGCATTTGAGTTTTATGAAGATTTGATCAAGCAGGGTGTCGCCAGAGAGCAAGCCCGTATGGTGCTTCCTCAAAATATGTATACTGAGATGTATGCTACTGTGAATCTCCACAATTTGATCCACTTTGTTGAATTACGGATTCATACTGGAGCACAATGGGAAATACAGCAATACGCTCTCAAGCTTCTGGATCTTGCTGAAGAAGCAGCTCCCTATGCAATCAAAGCTATCCGTAAAGCACGTAACTGGTAGGAATTAAATATGGAAACAATTGGATTTGTTTTTGGATTGGCAGCACTTGCTTTTGCGCTGATTGCCAACTCTCGTCTCAATAAATTAGAAGATAAACTTAAAGAACTTGACGTGCTGGATAAGGATTTCAAATCCGGCGAAAGAATTTCTTAAGAATAATTGCTCAGATTTAAGAATGGAGAAAATTAAAATGGCTAAAGCGAATGCCGTATACGCCCAATCAGGGGGTGTCACCAGTGTCATTAACGGATCTGCCTATGGCGTTATTAAGGCAGCCCAGGAATCAGGTATCATTGACAACATCTATGGTGGGCTCTATGGTATCAATGGTGTGCTGGAAGAAAACCTAGTGGATATCAGTCAAGAGAATCCAGCAGATATTGATCGGTTACCCTACACACCTTCAGCAGCTTTTGGATCTTGCCGTAAAAAGTTACCCTCATTGGAGAAGAATCGTGCTGATTTCGAAAAAATTATCGAAGTCTTCAAAGCACATGATGTCCGTTACTTCTTTTATAATGGTGGTAATGACTCCATGGATACTGCCCATAAAATTTCCCAACTTTCCCATGATATGGGTTATGATGTTACCTGCATTGGTGTTCCCAAGACGGTAGATAATGATCTTCCTGTCACAGATAACAGCCCTGGATTTGGGTCCGTAGCGAAATACAATGCTGTTTCGCTGCGAGAAGCCTCCTTTGATGTGGCTTCCATGCATCATGACAGTACCAAGGCTTTTGTAGCTGAAACCATGGGTCGTCATGCCGGTTGGATTGCTGCCTCAACAGCCATGGCTGGCAATAACGAAAATGAAGGTCCACACATCATATTGCTACCTGAAATTGCCTTCAGAGAAGAAGCATTCCTGGCAGAAGTTGAACGAATTCGCGCCAAGGTCGGATATTGTGTCGTGGCCGTTTCAGAAGGATTGCAGAATGAAGCGGGTAAGTTTGTTGCCGACGCAGGAACTGTGGATATGTTTGGTCATACCCAGTTGGGTGGAGCTGGAGATTTTATCTCCAATCTGATCAAGAACAAATTGAATATCAAAGTACACAATGCCTTGCCAGATTATTTTCAACGCTCTGGTCGTCATATCGCATCCAAGACCGATGTAGAGCAAGCTATTGCAGTTGGAAAAGAAGCAGTTCGACTGGCAGCAGAAGGTCTCAATGGTCAAATGGTAACCATTGTCAGAGATTCTGATACTCCTTACTCCTGGTCCGTTGGACATACTGACATTGTTAACATCGCCAATAAAGAGAAGGTGCTTCCCGCTGAGTATATTCGCGAGGATGGTTTCCATGTAACCGAAGCATTCAGGACCTATTGTCAACCTCTGATTGAGGGTGAGTTGTGGCCTGAATATTCAGGTGGAATCCCTGTCTACAGCCAACTCGTACGGAATCTTGTCCCTAAAAAATTAGGCTAAATTACCGTACTAAAAGCGTTTGGAGGAACATTTCCAACCGTATATATTGACCCGCTTTTTAAAGTATGCATGGTGGGCGTAGCTCAGTTGGTAGAGCGCGCGGTTGTGGTCCGCGTGGTCGTCGGTTCAA